>CAZHCY010000001.1:0-1746 GCA_964531185.1 uncultured Desulfovibrionales bacterium
TGGAACTTGATATGTTGTAGATACCGGCGGGGGATACTCAGTCTGTTCATGGATGAACTGTATGAAACGAATCTGCCTGCAGTGCTGGACAAAAGTGTAACTTGGGATGAACTGGAAACCATTTCCCCAGCTGCGCAAAATCTGGCTTGGAACCTGAGGGAAACCAGGGAGGAACTCAGAAGGCATGCCCAGCAGCTGGAAAAGAAAGTGGCCCACAGAACCAGAGCCCTGAAAAAATCGGAGATGCTGCTTCGGCAGAGAGTCCTGGACAGAAACCAGGAGCTCAAGGTGCTGAACAGCATTGCTGAATTGACCACCCGCGCCGGCGGCATACATGACATCTGGCCCAGGGCCATGGAACAGATTCTGTCTCTTCTTCCGGCCCAGGGGCTGGGGGTCTATCTCATGGAAGACAATCAGCACAGCTTGAGCCTGGTTTATGCTGACCAGGCCCGTGAACTGCCAGGGCAGATTGACTGCGGTGATGTCCGGGAAAGCGTGGAGATTGAGCCGGACATGACCAGGTCCAGACTCAGGCGCTCCTTATGTATGGCCCTGCAGGGGCGGATGGACAGCTTTGCCTGGGACGATGCCGGCCTGTGTCTGAACATACCCTTTTCCTGCCGGGGCAAGATCCTGGGGATCATGACTTTTGTCCGGGTCAGGGCCCAGGAGATTTCAGAGGAACAAAAGGAGCTGCTGCTGTCCATGGGCAGGCAGATCGGCATTGCTGTGGAAAGCCTCAACGGGCTGCAGAAACTTATTCAGAACAAGGAGCTGCTGCAGTCAGTATTTGACGGTATTACAGACATGGTCATGCTTCTGGACCGGGACTACAGGATCAAGATGGTGAACAGGGCCTATCTGGAAACATACCAGGTGACCCTTGAGGATGTCCTTGATACTCACTGTTATGAAAGCCATTCAGGCTACAAGAAACCATGTCCGGACTGTGACCTGGACCGGGTGCTGAGCTCAGGCCGGCCTTTCAGCACTGAGAACAGCTGCGTTTCCGGCAGGATACACCTGGTGCATTTCTATCCCATACTCAATGAGGACGGGGAAGTGGAGAGAATCATCAGGTATGTGCGGGACATAACCGAACAGAAAAAGGTCAAGGAGAAGATCCAGCAGACTGAAAGGCTGGTTTCCATGGGGCAGCTGGCTGCCGGGGTGGCCCATGAAATAAATAACCCCCTGGGCATAATCCTTTGCTATGCTGAACTGCTCAAAAGACAGCTGGCTGATTTTCCCCAGGGCCTTAAAGACCTGCACGTCATTGAGAAGCAGACCAAGAACTGCAAGCGCATTGTCACTGATCTGCTTCAATTTTCAAGGGGGCAGGGCAGCAGCAAGGGCATGGGCAGAATAAACACAACCATCAGCGACGTCATGCAGATTTTTACCCATCAGTTTAAAAAACAGAAGATCAGACTTGAGCAGGACCTTGATCCCCGGATCCCGGAAATGAAATACGATGAAAACAGGATCAAACAGGTTCTGGTCAACCTGACCATGAATGCCTGTCAGGCCATGGAGAAATCAGGGGAACTTTATGTGTCTTCATTTTTTTCTGAAGAATCAGAAGCGGTCAAGGTGGTTTTCAGGGATACAGGACGGGGAATGCCGCCGGAAGTCCTGAACAGGATATTTGACCCCTTTTTCAGCACCAAAAAGGCTGGAGAGAGTACCGGCCTGGGATTGTCTGTAAGCTACGGAATCATCAGGGACCATGGAGGAGAAATC
>CAZHCY010000001.1:1756-30916 GCA_964531185.1 uncultured Desulfovibrionales bacterium
CCAGTCCAGGGTTCTGAATTTATAATTGATCTGCCCGGTGTTTAATTTTTCAACTGAGGCGGCATAAAAATGCATCAGGGCCGGGTTTTAAGACATGCAGGTCAAAAAAAGTCCAGGCAGACGGGACCGCCTCTGGAGGCAATCATTGCCTTTCAAAAACCCGGAGCAAAGGAATTGAGCGCATGAGCAGGCAGGACATTTTGATTGTTGATGACGAGCAGGACATGCTTGAAGGCCTGAAGCGGATTCTGCCCCTTGAGCTGGAAGAGGTTTCCATTCAGGTGATTTCCAGTCCCCTGAAGGCCCTGGACCTTATCGGGGACTCAGGCTTTGATCTGATTCTAATGGATGTCCGCATGCCGGAAATGGATGGCATTGAGCTTTTGGAAAAGGTCATGGAAGCAGATTCCCAAAGCACGGTGATCATGATGACTGCTTACGGCACCATTGAGACTGCTGTGCAAGCCATTAAGATGGGGGCCTATGATTTTATCACCAAGCCTTTTGAGATACCTGATCTGATCAGGCAGGTGAGAAAAGGGCTGGAGCGCAGCAAGCTGCTCAGAGAGAATGATATGCTCAGACGCCGCATGAGCGGGCAGGGGCCTTTTGAAAATATCGTGGGCCAGAGTCCGGTCATGAAAAAACTCTTTGCCACCATTGAATCAGTAGCAGCCACTGACTATTCTGTGCTCATAAGAGGGGAATCAGGCACTGGCAAGGAACTGGTGGCCAGGGCCGTGCATGCCTTGAGCAAGCGCAGGAACAAACCCCTCATCAGCGTCAACTGCCCGGCCATACCTGAGCACCTTCTGGAAAGCGAGCTTTTCGGACATAAAAAAGGGGCTTATACCGGGGCCCTTAAGGATCGCAAAGGCTTTTTTGTGGAGGCTCATGGCTCCAGCCTGCTTCTGGACGAGATAGCTGACATACCGGTCAGTATTCAGACCAAGCTTTTGCGGGCCCTGCAGGAAAGGGAGATCAGGCCTCTGGGGGCCAACAGCAATGTCCGGGTGGATGTCCGGATTCTGTCCACCACCAACCAGGATCTGGAGGGCAAGATCAGAGACAGATCTTTCAGGGAAGATCTTTTTTACAGGCTGAACGTTGTATCCGTGACTACCCCGAGCCTTAGAGAAATCAGGGATGACATCCCCCTGCTGGTGGAGCATTTCAACCAGCAGGTTGCAGATGAGCTGGACATTGAACCCAGAAAAATCAGCAACCAGGTGGTGGAGAACCTGATGCACCGGGAGTGGCCGGGCAATACCAGGGAGCTGCAGAACTATGTACGCAGGATGATTGTATTTTCCAGAGGTGAAGAAGTTACCCTTGAGGACCTGGGGGGAGTGGACGGTTCTGAAGCAACTCAAGACTTTGAACAAAGTTCAGGCTTTCAGGCACAGGAGTTTGAAGACTATTCCCAGGCCAAATCACGGGTGATCAACGATTTTACTGAAAGATACGTCAGGCGCATTCTTGAACGAACCGGAGGGAATATTACCAGAGCGGCCAGGCTGGCTGGTCTGAGCAGAGTGGCTCTGCAGAAGATCCTGCGCAGGCTGAAGGTTGATCCTGAAACCTACAGGCAATAAAAGCCGGACGTGGCAAAAAACGCTGCCCGGCTGATTATCAGACAAACATGTCAATGACCATGCCGGCCAGATCCTGGTCCGTGCCTATGACGCTGGCGTTGGCGGCTATGGCCTGCTGGTCCCTGATCATGGTGGTGAACTCCTGGACCAGGTCGGTGTTGCTGCCTTCTACCAGGGCCGGCTGCTGCTCCATGTGCCCCTGCTGGTTTTCCACTGTTTCCTGCCTTTGAATCAAAGGACCTGGAGATGTGTCTTCTCTTACCGCGGCAGGCTGCACGCCCCGGCCTTCAGGGCCTGTTTCAAGGTCCAGGCGTTTGGCTTTGTACTCATCCGTGTTCATGTTGGCTATATTGTTGGCAGTGACACTTTGAGACAGAGAGTGTGCCCGAAGGGCTTCAACGCTGGGTGATGAAATCATGTTCAGGCCTCCTGGAAAATCAAGTCAGGGCATTTTCTCATATCCAGTTGTTTAAGCATTTTCCAGCTGGGAGGCAATATCCTGGGACGGATTTATGCCGATAACAGTCATTTTGCAGCGGTTGGCGGTTCTGATGGCCTTTTCCTGGTCAAAAAAAAGGCTGGTCCGGGCTTCATAGGCCAGACATGAAGCTCTGGCCCGGGCCATGGTCTCGATGGTGCCGGCTCCCAGGGCAGGCAGATCAATGCGCTGGTCCTGACCAGGCTTAAAGGTTTTGATGACACAGCACCCAGGTCCCACAAGGCCCCCGGCCCGGAGAATGGCAGCATCAGTCCCTTCAATGGCTTCCACAGCCACCACAGCCTTTTCCCGGACCACCAGGCATTGCCCGATATCCATGGCCCCGATCTGTTTGATGAGAGGCCAGCCAAAGAGGATATCCTCTTTTTCCTGTCTGGAGGGTTTTCTCCTGGTCAAACAGCCTGGAACAGAGATCAGCTCAGGCACATATTTGACGGCGGACACCACTTCCATGCCCTCATTGCTCAGTTCTCTGGCCACTGCTGACAAAAGGGAATTGTCATTGCGGCTTTTCAGGCCGATCAAAAGCCTGATGGCCCTGAAGTCAGGGCGGATGTCAAAGGCCCCGGGCTTGTTGATGGGGCCGGCAAAGACCACTTCACGGACATTCTGCTCTTTGAAGTACTTGATCATTTTGCCCAGCTGGCCGAGTTTGATCCAGATGAGATCCTGAGCAATGTCCTGCAGTTCAGGGCCGGTCTCCCGGTCAAAGGCCACTGCAGCCACCTTTAAGCCCTTTTCCCTGGCCCTTTGAGCCACCAGCACAGGAAACCGTCCTCCTCCGGCCACAAGCCCCAGAATCCTGCTTTTATCCATCAGACTCCTGTTGTTTTTCCCTGGAGATGATCCCCCTTTTGCTTGATTCAATAAAAGATATCATTTTTTCCACAGTTTCAAAGCCTGCAAACTGCTCTCTGGCTCTGGACACTGCTTCCTGTCTTGAAAGGCCGGAATCCCAGAGAATTTGAAAGGCCTTTTTGACGGCCTTGATTTGCTGGCGGTCAAAACCTGCCCTGCGCATGCCGATGATATTGGGGCCGTAAGTTTTGACTCTTTCCCCTGCAGCCAGAAGGTAGGGGGGAACATCCTGGGCAACACCGCTCTTGCCGCCGATAAAGGAGAATTCTCCGATATGGACGAACTGATGGACAGCTGAAAGCCCGCCTATGACCACCTTTTGTCCCAGATGAACATGCCCTCCCAGGGTGGCACCATTGGCCATGATCACTCCATTTTCCAGCCTGCAGTCATGGGCTACATGGGTGTAGGCCATAAGAAAGCAATGGGACCCGATATAAGTAACTCCGTCTCCTTCTGGTGTGCCCCGGTTCAGGGTGGCGTATTCCCTGATCTTGTTGTTATCCCCGATTTTCAGCCAGGTTTCCTGGCCCTGATATTTTATATCCTGGGGGGCTTCACCCAGGCATGAATATGAATAAATGTGGTTGGTTTTTCCCAGAGAAGTAAAGTTTTTGATCTGGGCAAAGGGGTCCACTCTGGTGCCGTCCCCCAGAATGGTGTTGGATTCAATGATGACGTATGGACCAATGGTCACATCCTTACCCAGCTGACAACCGGAGTCAATGATGGCTGTGGGGTGTATGCTGCCGGCCATTACTGGTCTTCCCTGTCCACTATTGCCGCGGAAAAAAGCCCCTGGGCTGCAGTGGCTCCGTCTACATATGATGTGGCGTGCATCTTCCAGAGATTATTCTTGTGCCTGCCGTAATCCACCTGAATGATAAGCTGATCTCCCGGAAAAACAGGTCTGCGGAACCGGACCTTGTCCAGTCCGGCAAACAGAAATATCTTGCCGGCCATTTCATCCTTGATGCTTTTGATGACCATAATGCCGCCGGTCTGAGCCATTGCTTCCAGAATGAGGACGCCGGGCATAACCGGGTACATGGGGAAATGTCCCTGAAAATGCGGTTCATTCAGAGTAATGTTTTTCACGGCCTTGATGAATGTAAACGGCACGAACTCCAGCACTCTGTCCACCAGCAGAAAGGGATATCTGTGAGGCAAAAGATCGAGAATGTCTCTGCTGACGATTTCACCCTGAACCGGAGGTTTCACCTGTTTTCTCCTTTTGTTGATTCCTGTTCCATACTGCTGATCTGTTTTTCCAGTTTTTTAACTTTTTTGAAAAGCTCGGGAAGTCTGGGGTACAGGACTGCGTTTTTCAGGAAAGCAGCATGGGACACAGCAGGGATGCCGCCGTAATCCCGGCCTCCTTCCAGAGATCTGCTGATACCTGATTTGGCCGCAACTCTGGCTTTGCTGCCGATTTCAAGATGCCCGGCCACTCCCACCTGTCCTCCCAGAATTACATTGTCACCCAGCCTGCTGCTGCCTGAAATACCCACCTGGGACACGATGACGCAGTTCTTTCCTATGCGCACGTTGTGGGCAATCTGAACCAGGTTGTCGATTTTGGTGCCGGAACCAACAACTGTCTGACCAAGGGTGGCCCGGTCAATGGTGGTGCAGGAACCGATTTCCACATCATCTTCTATTACCACCATGCCCAGTTGAGGAATTTTCTCCCGGCACTGACCGTGTTCAGCAAACCCGAAGCCGTCAGAGCCGATTACTGCACCGGGATGAATGACAACCCTGCTGCCTATTAAACATCCGGCCATAATGCTTACCTGTGGATAGATAACGCAGTCTTGGCCAACCCGGCAATTTTCACCAATGTATACATGGGGAAAAATTCTGGTCCCGGCTCCGATGCAGGCACCGGCTCCCACAAAGGCCATGGGGTGGACTATGGCCTGGGGGTGGATGTCAGCCCCGGGCTGAATGTTGGCCTGTTCCGGGCAGGACTTGTCCAGCCCCTGGGGGGACTCGAAAAATTTCATTGTCCTGGCCAGGTCCAGGTAGGGAGCGCTGCTTATAACGGCTCTGCTGACCCTGGCAGCCTGCTCGGCCTTCAGGATGACAGCCCCGGCCCTGGTGATTTCAAGCTGGGGCAGATACTTTGCATCAGCCAGAAAAGAAATCTGGTCCGGCCGGGCGTCCTCCAGGGTGTTGACCCCGGTAATTTCCAGATCATCCCCGGTAAAAGAAAGCCCCAGCCGGGCAACAAGTTCTGAAAGGAGCATAGGAACCCCGGTGCAGTTTTTGAATTGTCAGACAGCTTGGCAAGTTATTCCTCTTCCTGCTCAGCCTTTTCTTTGGCTTCCCAGGCCTTGTTCAGTTTACTGATGATTTCCTCTGTGATGTTCAGGGCATCATCGGCATAAATGATGCCGCTGGACTGGGCATCGAAAATCATGGTGAATTCATGTTTTTCTCCATAATCATCAACTACTTCAAACAGGACATCAATGATGGGGGCGGACAGGGCCCGTTCCTCTTCCTGCATCTGCAGCTGATAATTCTGGGTTTTTTCCTGGAATTCAGTAACTTTCCGGCGCAGTTCACTTTCCAGGTCCTTCTGGGCATCCTGGCTGAGCACAAGACTCTGTTTTTCCATTTCCTGGCGCATCTCTTCCAGTTTATCTCTTTCCTGCTCCAGTTCACCACGCATGCCTTCAAATCTGGCGGCTAAACTGTCCAGAGCCTTCTGGCCGGGCTCTGAAGACTCCAGAACCCGCTGGACCTCAACATAGGCCATCTTGGCCAGGGCCGGGGTTGATAAAAATAACAAGACAGCTAATGCCGTAATGATGGTTTTCAGATAATGCATGTTAATCTCCTTGAATAAGCTGTTTTTATGTTTGAAGTAAAAGATGAAACCTGCCAAGAACTGAAAAGGAAATGACTGAGCAAAAAAACTTTTTTTTTAGCCTTCAGCTTCACCAGCCTGATTTCTTTATCTTTACCTTTAACTTTTAATCCTCGTAACAGTTCAGCCGTTTGCATGAGGCACGGGGTGCCTGTCCCCTGCGCCCTTAAAAAGGGCTAACCTGTTACTAACTCTCAAGTTTCTTAGATCAGCCAAAAAACCAGGGCCGGGGTGTCTGTCCCCATGCCGGTTTCCGCGCCCCCCTGAATGGTTGCGAGACAGGGCATGACCTGTAATCCCAGTGGCACAGGGTCAGAATATGTGCCCCAGACTGAATTCCAATTTGTTCTCCCTCTTGCCGTACAGTTTGTCCAGGCCATAGCCGTACTCCACCCGGATGGGCCCCAGAGGAGAGTACCACCTGATGCCGGCTCCAATGCTCTTGTACAGGTCAAAATCAATGGCTTCTCCTTTGTCCCAGACCTTGCCCGCATCAAAAAAGGTGACCCCCATGAGCCCCACCTCTTCATTCAGGGGAAAGATGATCTCCAGGTTGGTGAAGAAGTGCTTATCTCCGCCCTTGACCTCATTGTCTTCATAGCGCGGTGCGATTTTTCTGGCTGAGTAGCCCCGGACGCTGTTGATGCCTCCCAGGGTAAACAGTTCAAAATTGGGTATCTTTTGGCTGGTGTTTTCCATTACATACCCGGCCTGACCTCTCCAGTGAAATATGGTCTTGCCCACAAGGGGATGATAAAAGTCAGACTTGTAAATGTACTTGATGAAGTTGTCATCTCCGCCCAGGAGGCCTCCTCCGTACTCCGCAGACAGGGTGTTGACCGTGCCTCTGCTGGGATTGAGGCGTCTGTTGGTGGTGTCTCTGGTGGCAGCCACATATGCCGAGCTTGACCAGTTGTCCCCTTCTATGTCCCGGATATCCCGGTGGGCGTCTTTGTCAATATCTTTGATGGTGTACTGCTCCAGCCGGTAGTTCCAGTATAAAGTAGTATATTCGCCCAGGGGGTAAGAAAAGCGTATTCTTCCGCCTCTGGTTTTTTTGTCATAGGTGAAGTACTCGTCGTCAAGCCAGTACAGATCGCCTCCAAGCCCCAGTTTTGTATCCCTGAAGTAAGGATCCCAGAATCCCAGGTCAAAGCTGGTGGTCCTGCTGCCGAAGGATCCTCTGAAACTGAGATCATAGCCCTTGCCGAACAGGTTGCGCTGCTGGATGGTGCCGGTAAAAAACACCTTGTCATAGCTGGAATATCCAGCCCCGGCAGACAAAACTCCGGTGGGCTCCTCCCGGACCCTGACCACCAGATCGATTTCATCCTCTTCAGTGGTGGGCACGGGTTCAATTTCAACGGTTTCAAAAAAATCCAGCTTTTCCAGACGTTCATTGGAACGCCTGAGGGCAGTACCGCTGAACAGGTCTCCGTCAGACAGCCTCATTTCCCTGAGGATGACGTTGTCCCGGGTCCTGTAGTTGCCCTCGGTCTCAACGCGGTTAATGTATATCTTTTTGCCTTTGCTGAGGACATAAACCAGATTCACCACATGTTCTTCCCGGTCCACGTCCATTTCCACATCAGCCTCGGCAAAAGCATATCCAAAGTCGGTATAGAAGTTTTTCAGGTCCTGCAGGTCGTCACGCATGACTGACTGATTGAAGTATTCCTGTTCCTTTGCCAGCTCATCAATGCTGATGATCTCCAGCAGATCAGCCTCAGATTCCAGCAGAGATCCGGCAAAGGTAACTTCTCCTGCTTTGTACCTGGGTCCTTCCTCCACATAAAAGGTAAGAAAGATCCCTTCTTCTTCATACTCCACCTCCGGCTGCCCCACCCGGGCATCAATAAAACCCTGGTTGGCGTAATAGGCTTCCAGGGCGGCAGCGTCGCGGTCCAGCAGTTCTTCGCGCAGCACTCCCTTGCCTGTAAGCCAGGACAGAAAACCTCTTTTTTTGAGGATCATTTCCTTGCGCAGTTCCCGCTGGCTGAAACTTTCAGCACCCTTGATCTCAATGCCCTGAATGTAGAGTTTATTGCCTTCATTGATGCGGATATTCAGATTGGCTGTTCGCTGGTTAATGGGGGAGACAGTGTAGTCCACTGTTGCATTGTAGTAGCCCTTGCCCCGGTAAAGCTCCCGGATCTTGTCCAGATCTTCACTGATAATTTCCTGATTGAGCACGGAACCGGTGGTGGTGGACAGGGACTGACGGATATCCTTTTCCTTGACCTTGTCCGCCCCCAGAATATTGATGTTCTGAATGCGTGGCTTTTCTTCTACAATTATGAGTACATGCCTGCCGTCAGGAGTTTCCCGGGCCTCAAGCTGAACATCCTCGAAATATCCCAGTTCATAGATTCTGTTGAGCTCTTCATTGAGCATTTCTGGTTCAAACAGATCACCTTCCTGCATGTTCAGATGCAGCAGAATTACATCCGGATCCAGGGTTTCGGTGCCCTGAACCTCAATGGAGGCGATGCGGTCCTCCTGGCGCATCTGCTCATAAATTTTGTCAGCCAGTTCTTCCACTGCAGGCAGGATATTGATGAGCCCCTGTTTGGAAATATGGAAGGGCACGGTTTGTTTTTCCTGAAATCCATCCACCAGGCGAACATCAAGGCTGATATATTCCTCTACGCTGCTTAAGCTGCCGTAAACTGCATACCTGCTTTCAGCAGCCAGGGTCAGGCGGCGGGCTTCTTCCAGATCCAGCACGCTGATGTCCCGGCTGTCAATGACTGACTGTATTTTATCCATGTCCAGCACATGGAGGCCTTTATCCCGGAGTTCATCAACCAGCAGGGCCGGAAGATCGGATTCAAGGTGGGACATTTCCTCTGGCGCATTGATTTCAAAGGGCAGCACAGCTATACTGTCCTGGGCGCAGGCGGGCCGGACTGCTGTGGTCTGAAGCAGAGCCAGAAGCAGGGCCAGAAAAAGTCCTGAAACAAACCTGTAATCAACTTTTTGAAAGAGCATAGAGTTTACCCGCCTTCAACTCATAGTTGAGATTCATGCACTGGGCCAGTTCAAGATTGTGGGTAACCACAATCAGAGTCATGTTCATCTGTCTGTTCAGCCTGAGGAGCAGTTCACCGATTTCCCGCCCTTTGGTGAGGTCCAGATTGCCGGTGGGTTCATCCGCCAGCAGTACACGTGGGCTGGACATGACCGCTCTGGCAATGGCCACCCTCTGACTTTCCCCGCCGGAGAGGGTGGTCACCCTCTGGTCAGCCCGGTCAGCCAGCCCCACCTGGTCCAGAGCGGCCAGGGCCCGGCGCCGGGCGGTTTTTCGGTCCACTCCCTGAATGATAGCCGGAACAGCTACATTTTCAATGGTGCTGAATTCCGGAAGAAGATGATGGAACTGAAAAATAAAACCCATATGGTTTTGTCTTAGTTCAGCTTTTTTTTCAGGAGAAATCAGTCCCAGATCTGTTTCATTGAAAAATATCCGACCAGATGAAGGATCATCCAGAGTACCCAGGATATGCAGAAGAGTGCTTTTCCCTGAGCCAGAGGCACCGGAAACAGCCAGAGACTGGCCTTCCTGGATCTCAAGATCAATGCTGTCCAGTACAGTCACTGATTCCGCTGCCCGGCTGAATACCCGGCTGATTTTTTCCAGCCTGTAGATTGCCGGGCTCAAGACCATACTCCTGGCAAGAGGGGCAATGAAAATCCCTTGTTAATCATATCGCAGGGCCTCGGCCGGATTCAGGTTTGAAGCTTTGCGCGATGGATAGATGGTGGCCAGAAAACACAGCAGCAAAGCGGCTGCAGCTATGATAATCAGGTCAGGGGTCTGGTGCAGCACCGGGAGATGGTCCAGATAATAAACATCAGGCGGCAGCTGAATGAACTGGTATTTCTTCAGAAGCCAGCTGAGAAAAAGGCCGGCAGCAAACCCCAGGGCTGTGCCCAGGCCCCCGATCATCATGCCCAGCAGGGTGAAAATCCTCCGGATGGCCGCTCGGGTGGCTCCCAGAGACATGAGCACGGCAATGTCCCTGGTCTTTTCCATGACCAGCATGACCAGGGCTGTAACAATGCTGAAGGAACCCACCAGCACGATCATGACCAGGATTACTCCCATGGCCATCTTTTCCAGTTTGAGGGCTGCAAAAAGGTTCTGGTTCATTTCCATCCAGTTGCGGACATAAAAAGGATAGCCTCCCAGGAATTGTTCAACATCTTGGGAAATCTCCCGGGCTGCTTCAATGTCTTTGATCTTTATCTCTATGCCGGTGACCATGTCTTGTTCAAAGCCCAGCATTTTCTGGGCAGCCTTGATGGTGGTGTAGCCAAAGGAACTGTCATATTCATACATTCCGGTTTTGAAGATTCCAGCCACCCGAAAGGCCCTTACCGAAGGAGTGAATCCAGCTGAAGTTTTTTTCCCGGACGGAGAAAGCAGGTTAACCCTGTCTCCAAGGCTGACGCCCACTCCGGATGCCAGCTCATGACCAATGATGATGCCCGGCAGGTGGGCATTTCTGGTCAAAGATTTCAGTTCTCCGGCAATGAGTTCCTGCTCCAGGCCAAGCACGTCTTTGGACTTGACCGGATCAATGCCCCTTAAAACCACTCCCTTTACTCCATCGGACGAGCTCAGCATGACCTCTGAATAAATGAACGGAGCAGTGCCGCTTATTCCGGGCCGAGCGCCCAGTTCACCTGCAAGGGACTCATAATCCGGAATGCCTCCGGCATAGCTTCCCACCATGATATGGGCATTGATGCCCAGGATTTTGTCCCTGAGGTTATGGCTGAAGCCGTTCATCACTCCCAGGACAATAATGAGCGAAGCCACTCCCAGGGCTACTCCAAGAATAGAAATCAGGGAAATAACCGAGATAAAGGCCTGTTTTCTGTTGGCCAGGAGGTAGCGAAGAGCGATAAAAGCTTCGAATTTCATCAGCCTCAGGTTACCTCCGGCCGCAGAAGCGGAAACAGAATCACTTCCCTGATGGAGGCTGAATCCGTAAAAAGCATGACCAGACGGTCTATGCCGACTCCTTCGCCGCCGGCCGGAGGCATGGCATACTCCAGGGCCCTCAGGTAGTCTTCATCCATAAAATGGGCCTCTTCGTCGCCAGCCTCCTTTTCCTGGACCTGTTCCTGAAAGCGCTGTCTCTGGTCAATGGGATCATTGAGCTCGGAAAATGCGTTGGCCATTTCCCGCCCGGCAATGAAAAGCTCAAACCTGTCAGTGATGTGGGGGTTGTCTTCGTTTTTTCTGGAAAGCGGCGAAATTTCAGTTGGATAATGATATATGAAATAAGGCTGAATAAGCTTGGGCTCAACGAATATATCAAACAGTTTGGCCTGGATCTTGGCGAGTTTTTCGCCTTTTACAACGCTTTCGCCTGATTTGCGCACCAGATCGGCTGCTGCTTCCCTGTTTTCAAAAACCTCCCTGTCCAGTCCGCCTATCTTTTCCAGGGAATCGTGAAATGAAAGTTTGTTCCAGGGCGGGGTCAAGTCAATGGGCTGCTCCTGGTAAGTTATCCGGGTGGAATTGAATATGCTTCTGGCCAGAGAGGAGAACATTTCCTCGGTAAACTGCATCAGGTCTTTGAAATCCACATAGGCCCAGTAAAATTCCAGCATGGTGAATTCCGGGTTATGCTGGGTGGAAATGCCTTCATTGCGAAAATTTCGGTTTATTTCGTAAACCCTTTCAAATCCCCCCACCAGGAGCCTTTTGAGGTACAATTCCGGAGCAATGCGCAGGTAAAGCTTCATATCCAAAGCATTGTGATGGGTTTCAAAAGGCCTGGCAGTGGCACCTCCGGGGATGGTCTGCATCATGGGGGTTTCCACCTCCAAGAAACCTTTGCTGTCCAGAAACTGTCTTATTTCGCGGACAATACGGGTTCTGGCTGTGAAAATTTCCCTGGCCCGGGAATTGACCCAAAGGTCAACGTATCTTTGCCGGTACCTGGTTGCCACGTCCTTCAGGCCATGATATTTTTCCGGAAGAGGACGCATGGATTTAGACAGGAGCTGAACATAATCAGCCTTAACAGTCAGCTCTCCGGTCCGGGTTCTGAACAGAGTGCCCTTGATCCCGACAATATCTCCAATGTCATACTTTTTGAATATCTGGTAGTTCTCACGGCCCAGGGTATCGCGCTGGACAAAGACCTGGATTTTGTCCGACTGGTCCTGAATATGAATAAAAGCCGCCTTGCCAAAGGAACGCAGGGCCATAATCCTGCCGGCTATGCTGCATTTAATTTCCTGATTTTCCAGATCTTCAGCTGAAGTTTTTTTGTAAAGGCTGTTGATCTGGAAGATGTCCGTGTCCTTTCGAAAATCATTGGGAAAAAGTTTTACCTGGTTTTCAGTCAGGATTTCGGCTTTTTGCCTGCGATGCTGAATTACCTGACTTTCTGAAGCCTGGTTTTTGTCTGGCTTGTTCAATTTCAATTCCTTGTTAGCCTGCTGTAAATTAGACTTGCTCCCTGCCTGATGAAAACCATACAGGGAGTTTCTGGTTCTGGCCGGGACGGTTTTTCTGCCTGCATTACAGCCCCATTTCTGATGCCTTACTATACCGGATTAGCGCCATCAGGATGAAAGCTATCCCGAATCTAAAAAAATGGCTCTTGCGGTTTAGGGGTATGTAGCCGGGAAAAGGCATAAAACCGTATGAACCGCCCGTTTGGGCCAAAACATAAGACATTTGTAACAGTTCAGCCCATTTTAAGGGCGCAGGGCACCCCGGGGTTTGTTTTTTATTTATGTAAACCCAGACTAAGAAAAACAAGCGCAGGCAGAGCCAGTCCCCCTCCGGGCGCCGCCTCCGGGCAGGAAGCCGTGCCGCATGCAAATGGCTGAACTGGTACAGATTTTCTTGCTTTACGCGTAAGTACGCTTCAACCGTACGAACCAGAAAAACACTGCCTGCCGTTGTTGAGCTTGGAGTTAAATTCAAAAAAGGACCTGAGAACAACCAACAGCTGCGGCAAACAGCTGCAGGGCATCCCCCTGCACTGTCTTTGCACCAGATCTGCGCCCGGGCAAGGTTAAACTTCCCCCGTATTGAAAAAGAGCTGAAAGGTCAAGAAAATGGGCAGGGTTCAGGGCTCTGGATTCTTGATTCAGGCTTGAACCCGCTGCATTGCCTGGTGATAAATGAATTAATCTGATCCAGGCTGCTGACCTTCAGACCCGGCTCGGGTAATGCCTGTCAGGGCGCTTTCTGTCTCCTGGATATTTATACCGGAGATGCTTTGCGCTGGAAAGGCAGTCTGTGTCATAAAACCTGTCCTGTCTTCAAACTGCCGGTTCTCTCCAGTTTACCAGGAGCGTTTTCGGTTATCTGCCGCAGCAGCGCACACAAATGAACAAAGCCGGGATATCTGAAAACATATAATCCTGTATTTCTGGAATAATTCCGGTTGCTGCCTGCCTGAACATGATTTACTGCCAAACAACTGTGAGCAGTTTTTATTAATGAAGATTATAAAAATTAAGAGTTTTTTTGTTTATTTTTATATTTTTTTAATAAATGAGCAGCTCGAAAAGCCCATGAGCCATGGTCAGCCGGGAAAATGCGCGGTTCTGTTTTCCTTCCTTGACATTGAGCTGTTTTCTGTTAAGTTATCAGAATAATAAGAGGGTGATTGATGTCTTTACTCTAAAACAGCACAGGTCTAACTAATGGAAAAAATTGAACTTAGAAAAGTGAGCAAAATTTTTGGGGAGCATCCCAAAAAAGCTCTGGCCATGCTCCAGGAGGGCAGGAAAAAGGATGAGATCCAGGCCAAAACAGGCTGTGTAGTGGGAGTGGATCAGGCCTCCTTTGATGTCAAGGAGGGCGAAATAGTGGTGGTCATGGGTCTTTCGGGCAGTGGGAAATCAACTCTTGTCCGGTGCATCAACCGGCTGTTTGAACCCACCTCTGGAGAGATAATCGTTGACGGCCAGGATGTCAGAAGACTGGACAAGGACCAGCTGCGGGAGTTCCGGAGAGAGAAGTTTGGGATGGTTTTTCAGAATTTTGCTTTGTTTCCGCATCGAACAGTGCTCAACAATGTGGAGTTCGGCCTGGAAATTCAGCACGTGGATCCTGAAAAACGCAGGGAAAAGTCAGAAAAGGCACTGGAGCTGGTCGGCCTTAAGGGATGGGGCGAGAAGTTTCCTTCCGAGCTTTCAGGCGGAATGCAGCAGCGCGTGGGTCTGGCCAGGGCTCTGGCTCTGGATCCGGATATTCTGCTCATGGACGAGGCCTTCAGCGCCCTGGATCCGCTCATCAGAAGAGACATGCAGGATGAGCTGATAACCTTGCAGCAGACCATGCGCAAAACCATTGTTTTCATCAGTCATGATCTGGATGAAGCCCTGAAGCTGGGGGACAGGATTGTACTGATGAAAGACGGGGCTGTAGTCCAGATAGGTACCCCTGAGGACATTCTGACCAAGCCGTCCAATGAATATGTGGCCAAATTTGTTGAAGAGGTGGATATTACCAAGGTTCTCACAGCGGAATCCGTTATGAAGAAATCCCAGGATGTGGCCTATCTCAGCAGTGACGGACCACGGACAGCCATGCGCAAAATGAAGAAAAACGCCATTGCTTCCCTGTTTGTCGTGGACAAGGAAAACAGGGTGGAAGGGCTGGTTTTTGCGGATGATGTGGCCCGTTTAATTGAAAAAGGAGAGAAAGATTTAACCACAGTGCTTAAAAGGGATATTCAGAGAGTGACTCCGGAAACCCCTGCTTCTGAGTTGTTCCCCATAATGCAGGATATTTCCTATCCTGTGGCAGTGGTTGATGAAAATAAAAAGCTCAAGGGGATAATCGTCAAGGGACTTCTGATGGCGGCTATTGCTGAGCGTGGAGGAGAATTATGAGTTTTGAACTGCCAAGACTGCCCCTGGGAGATGGTATAGAAGCTGTCCTTGATTTTCTGGTCAGGAACCTGGCCTTTGCCACCAAGGCTTTTTCCACAGTGGCGGATCAGGGAATACGTCTCATGGAAGCAGCTCTGATGTTTTTGCATCCAGTGGTGCTGATTATTGTGTTCACTATGCTGGTGTTTTATCTGACCAGGCAGAAAGGGGTGACGGTGTTTACTTTTCTGGGGCTGGGTCTGATATGGAACCTGGGGCTGTGGTCGGCCACAGTGAGCACCATATCCCTGGTCCTGGTGGCCACCCTCATTGCCATTGCCATAGGCATTCCCATAGGCATATTCTGCGCATTGAACAGTTACGCCTATAAGATTGTCCGCCCTGTTCTTGATTTTATGCAGACCCTCCCTGCTTTTGTATATCTTATTCCAGCCATACCCTTTTTTGGGCTGGGAAGGGTGGCAGCGATTTTTGCCACAGTCATTTTTTCCATGCCCCCGGCCATCAGGTTCACCACTTTGGGTATCAAGCAGGTGCCCAGAGAACTTGTGGAATGCGCAGACGCTTTTGGAGCAGACAAGTGGCAGAAACTGTTCAAGATCCAGCTTCCCTTGGCCAAAACCACCATAATGGGCGGAGTCAATCAGACCATCATGCTTGCTTTGTCCATGGTGGTTATTGCGGCCATGATCGGGGCCAGAGGCCTTGGAGGCGAAGTCTGGAGAGCTATCCAGAGGCTTCAGCCTGGAGCCGGTTTTGAAGCCGGCATAGGTATTGTTATTGTGGCTATTGTTCTGGACAGGGTTTTACAGAAGCTGGCCAGACAATAGAGTTGATAAAAACCAAACCGAAGGAGGCTTACTATGAAGAAAGGAATGCTAGTATTGTTTATGCTGGCCATGCTGGTGGGTTTTGGTCCGGTCAAGTCCGATGCCAAGGAAACAGTGACCCTGACCTATGTGGAATGGGACTGTGCCGTGGCCAGCACCTATGTTGCCCAGGCCGTGCTTGAGGACAAACTTGGCTATAACGTGGATGTTCTTCCGGTAAGTGGTGCTGCAATGTGGCAGGCCCTGGCCACAGGCGATGCCGATGCCATGGTCACTGCCTGGTTGCCGGTCACCCATGCCCAGTATCTTGAGCAGACCAAAGATGATGTTGAAGAAGTAAATGTGGTCGCCAAAGGAGCCAAAATCGGGCTGGTAGTGCCTGATTATGTCTCCATTTCTTCCATTGAAGAACTGAATGCCAATGCAGACAAGTTTGACGGCAAGATTGTCGGTATTGATCCCGGCGCAGGCATCATGGGACTGACTGAAGAGGCTCTGGATGAATACGGGCTGAGCAATTTTGAGCTGGTGGAAGGAAGCGGAGCCACCATGGCCGCTGCACTCCAGGACGCCATCCGCAATGAAGAATGGGTTGTGGTCACAGGCTGGTCTCCTCACTGGAAGTTCGGCCGCTGGGGCCTCAAATACCTTGAAGACCCCAAAGGCGTTTATGGTGAAGAAGAATACATTGCCACCATTGTCCGTGATGATCTGAAAACTGACATGCCTGAAATATATGAATTCTTTGAAAAGTTTTCATGGAACCAGGACTATATGTCTGAGGTCATGGTCTGGAATCAGGAAGGATCTGATCCGGCTGACAGCGCCAGGCGCTTTATCAAGGAAAACCCTGATCTGGTTCAGGAATGGCTGCCCTAAGCAGGCCGCAGTAACAGCCGGCTCTGCTTATGGCTGGCCGGTGTGATAATAAAAAGCCTTCCGCAGTCTGACTGCGGAAGGCTTTTTATATGAAACAGCAGTAAGCCCGCACTTATGGGTAAGCGTTCAGAGTGGTACTCCTCAGAGAGTAAACATTCAGGTGGTCGTCGGTGGTGATTACTGTCCCAGGCAGGTTTCGGAATGCCCCTGAATGGTTACGTCCGGCGCAGGCATACAACCATGATAAAAAAATCACCTCAAGTTCAACCAAGTTTTTTTAATTGGCCAATATTTTGCTTCAGTTCGGACCAGACCGGCAAGTGTTCATGACATGAGGCCAGGACGAATTCTGCGGTGGCGTGAATTTTCAGCCAGCGGGGCCGAACCGGCAGGGTGTCTTCACTGAGATATTTATCCAGGGTCTGGGTGCGCAGGTAGCCGTCCTTTTCCATATAGACATTCCATATCCTGGACTTTTTGGCCAGATCAGCCTTGGCATTTCCGGTGGTCTGCGCCCAGCACTCCACAGCCAGGTTCATGACACGCACTGCCAGGCGCCGTTTGTCAGAATTTTTTTCCTTTATGGACAAGCCATCTGCAAAGCGCTCAATCAAGGCGCGAGCGGTTTTAAGATCTTCAGCAAGAGATTCTGGCGTATGGATCCGGTCGTGGTATCCGGCGGTCAGGGCGTCTTCCAGATCCTGAAATATCCTGCGGTGGGCGTTGAATTCCTCAAGCATATCAACAAGAGCCGCAAAGTCCGGGCCAATGTCTTGCTCATTTTTTTCATTATTCAGTGGACAAAAGATCATCACGAACAGGGTTTCCTCCTCCATTTCCAGGCAGGTGACCCGAACATGGCAGGTACAGTGTTGACCGGAAGCCTTTAGAAGGCTCTGATGCGCAAAGTTCCCTGTTTTCTTTCCGCTTGGTCCGGTATTGCTTAGAAATGACAATAAATCTCCGGATATTTTGCCTTGAGGATTCTGTTGATCCGGTAAAAGCCCGGCCAGAGGGCGGCCAAGCAGGCTGTGGACTGTTTGTCCCGACAGAGCCTGGAAGGCCTTGTTGCAGAAAGTGATTTCGCGACTGAGGTTTACAGCCAGTATGGCTTCATCAAGGGAGTTAAGCATGCCCGAGAGCCGGTGCTGCATAAGCCATAAATCCTGCTCGGTTTCGCGGCGAAGGACCAGTTCCTGCTTCAGGCGCATGTTTTCGGTAAGCACTGCATAAGCCTGTTTGAGTTTGAGCAGGGTGCGGACCCTGGCCAGGAGTTCTTCCCGGGAAAAGGGTTTGGTCAGATAGTCGTTGGCTCCGGCTGAAAAACCGGCCACAATATCTTCGACCCGGTTTTTGACTGTAAGCATGATTATCGGCAGAGACTGTGCCGAGTGCTTTTGCCGCAGTATCCTGCAGACTTCATATCCGCTGGTGCCGGGCATCATGATGTCCAGGATGACCAGGTCCGGACAATCTCCGTCCTGGATCAGATCCAGGGCATGGCTTCCGTTTCGGGCTGTTTTGAAGCTGATTCCGGCCAGCCGCAGGCAGGAGCCGATCACATGCAGGTTCACAGGCTCGTCATCCACAATCAATGCCTGGTATATCCTGCCCCGGGCGCAGCCCGGATCGGCCGAAACATGTTCAGGTTCAAGCGGCAGGACCATGTTGAATTTTTCAGGGAGAGGTCCTGCTTGTTTTGGTGGAACATCCCCCTGCACGGCTACGCTGCTTGCCGGCAGGGTGAAAGAGAAAACGCTCCCCCGGCCGGGCTGTGAATCCACATGGATGCTGCCGCCGTGCATCTCTACCAGACGTTTTGTGATGGCCAGGCCCAGGCCGGTGCCTCCTGTGGACCTGGTATGCGCTGAAGCAAGTTGTTCGTGGGAGTTGAAAATTCGTTTCCGGAACTCAGAGGGAATACCGATACCAGTGTCTGCAACGGATACCCGGGTGAAATCGCCTGAATTCCGGGCTGAAACCGTGATGGCTCCGGATTCTGTGTACTTGATGGCATTGCCCACCAGGTTGAACAGGATCTGTTCCAGCCTTTCCGGATCTGCTTCAACTGCAGGGAAATCGGGTTCAATGGCATTGATAAGTTTCAGGCCTTTATCCATTGCCATGGCCTGTGAGATGTCCAGGACACCCCGAGCCGTGTCGCAAAGGTTGACCCGGGATTTGTTTAAAATAATGTCCTGGTGGGTAAGCCGCGAGAAATCCAGGATTTCATCCACTAAGCAGGAAAGTCGTTTTCCGCTGTGCGCAAGCAGTTTCAGGTGGTTTCCGGCCTCTGCCGACAGCTTGCCTCCTGCCCCGGCTAAAAGCGTCTCTGCGATACTGACGATGCCGGCCAGTGGAGTTTTCAGTTCGTGGGCAGTGTTGGCCAGAAACTCATCCTTGAGCTTGTTCATGTCCATAAGTTTCAGATTGGCTTTTTCCAGATTGCCGGAGAGTTTTTCAACCCTGGAAAAGGCATCGGCAAAGGAAGCGGAGATATAAAAGGAGTAGGACAGGATAAAGATGAACACCCCGTAAGGCGCGAAAGATATGGTGCTGGTGATGTTCAGATCAAAAACCATTACATCTATTTCAGAGAGAGCCAGGGCCATATATCCGGGAATGAGCATAAGTGCGTTTTTTTCCCGGCGTAGCAGGTCCAGGGCAAAGGCCGCGAAAAGATAGGCGTAAACGGCCCTGGTGACAAGGAAGTAGAGAAACGGTCCAGGTCCGTAGGCATTGGGCGGGGTGACCAGGATATAGATGATGTAAACCGCTCCAAGGAACACGACCAGTCGGTTCACGGTTCTGCTGTATTTTTTGGGAAACAGGACATGATAGAATATGACCATCAGGGGAATGGTCAGTCCAAAGGGCAGAAGTGAAAAATTGATGTACCATTTCCAGGACAGGTCCGGGGCAATGGTGGACATGAGAAAGCCGGAAGACGGGCTGAACAGAGTGACTACGCCCCAGAAAAAACAGAACAGGCCGAAATACAGGTTTGCGGTTGCGCACCGTCGCCTGGAAAAAAGCACCAGATGATACAGGGCCATGATAAGCAAGGCACCGGCCATAAAGGCCCCGGAGAAACGGCGGACATCCATCATGCCTTGAATTTGTTCTCCGGTTCCCAGAAAGATACTGGATTTTATCCCGCCCTGGACATTGTGGTGATTGGAAACACTAAGGACGATTTCCAGAGAATCACCATCCACCCCGAAACGGGGCATCAGGATATGGTCTTCAGGCGATTCCTGGGATAGATCTGTACCTGGTTTTCCGCTGGATGCCACAAGTGTCCGGTTGACGCTTACCTGGCATACAGACAGTATCCCGCTGACCAGCAGGGACAAGGAGGGCTCAGCTAATGAGTCAGGAAGCCGGACCCGGAGCAGATAAGTCCCGTGGCCATGGGCTGAAAGGGACTCGCCAGCAAAAGTTTTGCCGCGCCATATCCCGGGAACATGGAAAAAATCCTGCTTTTCCCGGCTGGACAGGACCATGGCAGCAGGATCAAGCAATTCCCCCCAGATGAATTCCCACTCTCCGTCCAGCCTGAACGGTCCTTGGGAAAAATCCCATTCTGTAAGATCAAGTACGCCGCCATGAGCCTGGGGCGAATCCATGGAAGGGGCGCAGCCCATGATCCCTGCTAAAATGATAAAAAGGGCAATGAATCGGGCGTGAACAGGTACGGGACTGTAATGAGCAAAAGTCAGATCCTGGCTTGCAGGCATTTTCTTTGGCATGAGCGTGATCTTTCACTGAAATGTTTCCTCCTCATTTTCCAATAGAAACCAGCAGCTGATATGGACATCCTGAGGAAACGGATAATGATGGAAAGATCTTTATATGGTTTTGGCCAGAGAAGAACAAGCTTTCACTCATTAGAAACCAGACCATTTTTTTGCCCCGGAATGGTTCACGTCCATGGATATTTCAGTCCCTGAATTTCAATGTAACGGTACATTCTCCGTTTCTGGTCTCAACCCTCACATCATCGGCAAGATGATCAACCAGAAATCCTGCCATGGCTTGAGCCCCTTTGACTTCATTGAACACCTGATGAGGATCCGGCCGAGTCTCCGGAATTATCAGCGGGCGTCCCATGTAAACCACAACTATCCGGCAAAGATATTCATCAAAAACCGCTCTAAATTCCAGCTCTTTGCTGAACGAGTCCATTAATTTGTAAGCCTGAATGGCATCCAGAAGTTCATATGTAGCATGGTTGAGGCGACGGATAACCTCGACCCTGGCTCCCCATTGATGCCCGAGATGCCAGAGTATTTCATTTATTTTCTGAGGCCACTTGTTATCCATGTCAATTTTTCTGGTTACTGATTTGTGAATCTTCAGGCGAAAAAGCGTGTTCAGTCCTATGGCTACCACCAGGGTGGCCGCCACAGTGGTAGATAGAGGCGAAAATATTATGTTTTCATCGCTGTCACGTGCTATGTACAGCAACTCATGACCCATGCCGGCTATGAGAGAAAGGCCTATTGTGATGCTTTTGCGTGAGTCAAGAAGACGTGAGGTGATTATCTTTATGCCGCCTACAATGATAAAAGAAGCTACAAATATCAGTACAGCTCCGATTACAGGCATGGAAAGAGAAATCCAAAATGATGTAAAAGGTGGAAAAAACGCCAGGGCGATAAAAAGCCCTCCAAGAACATATGCCACTATACGGCTGGTGACTCCACTGGCCTGTGCAAGGCCGATGGCGCCGCCGCTGGCGGTCTGGGCCACTCCATTGATCAGGGAACCCAGGGCATTGGTTATCCCTTCGGCCAGAAGGCCCCGTTTGATCCCTTCCATGTCAGGCCTTTTCCATGAGGAGTCATTGGCCCTTTGGGCAACGGTCAGAACGCCAAAGCAGTTGAATGAAAGAGCTAGTCCCAGAAGAACAAAATGCGGCAGCATTTCCCAATTAAAAGACCAACCGAACCGGGCTATCGGCGGCAATGCCAAGACTGGAACCTGTGAGATTTCATTCATAAGCGATTCATTGACAACCCCTTGCCAGACCGCAAAGATCTGCCCCACAAGCAAACCGGCAAAAACCGCAAAAGTTCTGGCTTTTCCATGGCCCCACACATTTACCTCCACGATGACCGAAAGGGTTAGAAGCCCCGTCAGCAGAGTGCGGGGCTCTCCTTGAAGAGGGGTGTCAAGTGCCAGAAAAGCCCTCATGCCGATAAGGCCAAGGCCAAGTCCGAGGATTAAAACTATGAGCCCGGCAATTTCGACGGGGAAAAAGGGGCGCAGCCTTATGATAAGGCGCGAAGCTGCAATCTGAACAAAGGCGGCAATGGCCATCATGCCAAAGGCAAGGTCGAGACCTCCCATATTGACAGCGGCGATGGAGGCTGGAAATGCAATGGCGGACGTATGCATGGGGCTGAACAATCCGATGCCGATTCCGCCCCGGTTTAAGGCCTGCAGGATAACACCACAGCCGGCAGCCACCATTGTCAGGGCGACCAGGCCTGCTGCTCCGGCAGCGTCAAGTCCGGCCTGACGGGCAAGAAGCACCGGCAGGGTCATTATGGATGCAAGAAAAGCCAGCTGCTGTAAAGCAACCATAACGGTCATGCCCCAGGGGGGACGTTCATTAATCCAGTATGTAATTCCGTCAGGCCTGAGAGGCCTCTGGTTTTCACTCATGAGTTATCTTTCAGCTTTATGAATTGCCTGCATTAAAGGCGCTTGCCGCCAGACTTATTAAAAGCGGAAATAAAAAATTAAGTCCTTCCATCACTATTGAGTAAGCACGGCCCGCACGAATACATCATGCATCTTGTTGCCACAGTGCGCCTCGCCGTTGCCGAAGTTCATCCCCCAGGCACAGGCCGGATAATCAGGTTCAGTGGTGGACGACCAATACCAGTCGCTTTTCACGTGCATGGCCTGGAGACAGGGCGAGTGGTACAACCCCTCAAGTTCACCCCTGCTCGGCAGCCGAAAGCCGGAATGTCCGCTTAATGTTCGTCCCTGGACATGACGCATAGCGTCGTCCCAGTTCATGGGACCATCTGAATCCTTCTGCCATACCAGTCCCGTGGCGTTGTCCGTCACTGTCCTGTCTCCATTGTCCACGCAGCGGCCGGCATGGACACTGTCTGACCACAGCAAGCAGAATACAGAAACCAGGGCAATCAGCAGTGTTTTTTTTATAAGACTTCCCTCCGCATGATTTTTACGGGATAAAAAACTATTGGGCCGGAATGGTCAGCTGCAGGGCACTGGGAGCCTGGTCGTCCTCCAGCAGGGTAAAAGCCAGCATAATAAAGGAAAAGACCCTTTTGGTTTCCAGATCGCTGTCATCCACCCAGAACCAGTGGCCGCGATACCGGACCGAGGTAAAGGCTTGATCCGGCCGGGTTGATGAAGACTTGACCGCGACAGCGTCCAGACCTGCTTTCTCAGAATGCCGGGCAGCTCCTGGAATGGCCCGGCCCTGAGTCAAATCCTGTTCAGGAATTTGCACCCGGGCGGCCACGGCCGCCAGCATCTGCATCAGGGAAAATGTCTGCAATGCGATCATGTTGTGGCTGTCAGCCGTGGGAAAGCCGGAAGTCAGCATATACTCGTTCCGGGCAGGCTCCAGTCCAAGCAGGTCTTGCAGTTCTCTGACCAGAGCATTGGTTTCCCCTGAGGGATACCGTCCTCCCAGAGCCAGCATCAGGCTGGGAGATTCTCCGGGCTGGAGTACCCGGCTGGTCACATGCACCGCATCCAAGCCCTGGAGCCTGGAGAAAATTTGCACCACTTTTTGAAAATCAGACTGGACCGGAACATGGGCGCCGGGAATATGGGCTTCGTTGCGCAGGCCGTTGATGCTGCGCACACTAAGTGTGAACAGGAACCGGGCTGAGATTCCTGAATTCAGGCCCAGCAGCACATTGCGCACCGGAACAGGCGAAATTATACCCTTGCGGAACGCGGCACCGGTCAAGGGCCTGTAGGTGATGGTGGGGCGATCAGTATATTTGCCAGAGATCCCGAGATCCAGCTTGCTGGAGTCACTGGAGCCGGACAAGTCGAACATGGACCGTGAAAATCCCATATTCCCCCCTGTTTCCAGGGAATAGGCCGCAACAATGTCTCCCACGTCCATGAAGAACAGCGGCTCCACATAGCGGATCTTGACGATATTGAGCAGGATCTGCTCTTTCCAGGACTGTGTGATGGAGGCATTGTACCCGGTTCGATCCGATGTCATTTTTGCCGGGCCGATGGATGCGCACCCGGAAAAAAGAACCAGCACGCATATCAACAGAATCCGGCTTGCTCCCGAATATATCTGCGTCACGGCAATACCCTCCAGGAAAAGACCTCATCCAGCCAGTCAAACAGAACCTGTCCCACCAGACTGCGATTTTCCAGGATGCAGTGGTTGGCCGCGCCCTCATTGGCCGGAGTAACCACCATCATTTTCAAGGCGTTGGGGAAATTGTCCATGGCGATTTTCTGCTGGCGCTGCACCTCCAGGCTTTTGTATTCGCCCTGGCCCACGATGATCAGTGCCGGAGCATCTATCCGGGCCGGGTCAAAGGTGTTCCCCTTGTTCGCCTCAATCAGGGCGGAAGGCTTGTCCTGGGGTACCCCGTACCGCCAGCAGATGGACCTGACCACGTCGCGGTGAAAATCGGACCAGGCCTCCATCTCCTCCCGGGTGGCCAGGGCAGCGGGCATGGTGGCGAACAGCGGATGGGCGTCCACCACGGCGGAGGTCATTACAACTGCTTTGATGCGCGGGTCGTGCATGGCAGCCTGGGGCACGAACAGCCCGCCGCCGCTGAATCCATAGGCGGCCAGGCGCTTTTCATCCACTCCGTCCAGGGTCAAAATATGATCCACGACCTCCATTAAGGCAATGTTTGTGTCTGTGCGGAAAACCCGGCCCTCAAAGGGCAGCAGTCCCTGACCGGGCAGATCCACTGTGACGAAATTGTACCCCCTGGCATGGGCCTGCGGGGCGATGAAAAAGAACAGATCCTCGGCAAAGGTTTCACCGCCGCCGATCATGAGCAGGGTCGGGGCGTCGTTATTGTCTTTGGCCGCGGGCCGGAAATACCCCGGCAGGACCGTGCCCTCAAAAGGAACTTCAAAATACTCCAAAGGCGGGTCCAGCAGTTTGCCGGTCTCGCGCATCAGGCTGCGCACCTTCATGCTGGTGGGTTTGAACAAAGGATTGTCCGGAAGCATGGAGATGACGGAAAACCGGTAATAGTTCACCGCGCGCAGCAGCTGATTCCTGGCGCTGACCACATGCCCGTGGGCCAAAGATTCCCGTCCGCGGGCCTCCACGCGCTCGGCCAGGGCCAGCCATTCCCGCTGCCAGCTTGCCGCATCCCCGTCCTTGATTTGCGAAGCTGCGTAGAAGGCTTCCCCGATCTCCGCCCCTCCGGTGGACACCGAGTCCAGGATCAGGTTCCCGAAATGGAAGTCCATGTCTCCGTCGTCAAAAAAATACGAAAACTCGGTGGCGTGCATGTCCGAGGTTTCCAGGGCCTCACCGGAAGCCTGGACGCTTGTGCTCCACGTCTGCAAAACAGCCACGGCCAGCAGACAGACAAGACATCTGGCAGCAAAATATATCACACGTTTCATGATCGATCCTCCTTGTTGGCTGGAAATCTTTTTTGCGGTAATCAAAAGATTACGGCTTGGCCCGCTGGTCCAGCCAGTTCAGAATGCGCTCGCTGGAAACCACAGGCGCTCCGAGCTGGCAGTGGAACTGCCCGCCCTGGGAGGCGTCAAATTCCAGGTATGTCTTTTGGCTGTTCAGGGCATTGAACACCTTTTTGGCCTGGGCATTGGACCCGGCAACCTGGTCCTGGCTGGAATTGACCACCAGCGTTTCGGTCTGGATATCGCCGATGACGTCGGCCAGGGTGTATTCCTGCAGTTTCCGGAACAGCTCACAGGGGGTTGCGGCCTGGAATGTCCAGAGCATCTGGGTGATAAATTGATGCACATCCGGGCGTTCATCCATTTCCCGGAGTACAAGGGCGTCAATATCAGCCGTGCAACCGCCGGACTCCACGGCCTGGCGCACCGCGTCCGGGAATTTGGTCATGGTTCCGTCGAACACGCTGTACACCCCGCCGTCCAATATTCCCCACTGGATTCGTTTTTCAAAGGCCAGGGCCCGGGGCACCAGGTATCCGCCCATGGAATATCCCAGCAGGGCAATGCGCTCCGGGTCCACGTCCGGGCGGGTCAGGGCGTAATCCACCACGGGCGTGACCACGTTTTCCCAGTCATGCCGGAACGCCAGCTTCTGGAGGCTGATCATCTCGCCCTGGCCCGGGCCTTCGAAAATGAGGCAGTTGTATCCGCGCTGCACGGCCTGGGCCGCCAGAATAAAGTAGAGGTCCTCGGCAGTAGCGTCCAGACCGGTCTGGATCAGAAGCAGCGGCCTTTTTTCGGAGCTGTTGTCCGGAGTGATAAAATAACCGGGCAGGGTGGTCTGTTCATAGGGAATGCGCACCGGTTCGATCAGGCCGCCGGAAAGGCCCGCGGCCTTGAGAAAGGTATCCCGGCCGTTTTGCCAGGCGATCAGGCCTCGCGGGTCCTTGTCGTACAAGTATATGGACGCGGCCCGGAAATAGTTGGTGGCCCGGAAATAGGCCTGCTTCGCGGCGATGTCATGACCTGCGGCTACAAATTCATCGGCTGTGCCCCGGACTTTCAGGGCCATGGAGTTCCAGGACCGGTACCAGCTTTCCTGGTCAAAATCCTCCACCTGGCCGGTTATGGTCAGCAATTCGCCCAGGTCCGCACCGCCCGAGGCGATCAGGCCGAAGCGCCACAGGCTCTGAAAGACAAAAGCGGGGTCATTGAACAGAAATCCGCTCATGTTCCGCTGATGAATGTCGCGCGGCTCCTTGTCGGCCTGCCCGCGGTAGTTGTCCCAGTGTTCCACTTTTCCACTGATATAGACATGGCCCTGAAGGGGGAAATGGGTGTGGATAAAGACCCACTCCTTGTCCACGCCGGTCAGGTTTTCCAGAGAATCGGCAATGGCGGTCATCATTCCAGCCACGTCCTGTTCGCTAAAAAAACCAGGAACGTACAGGTCCACGAAAATGGGTTTGTCAGAGACCGGCTCGCCCATGCAGTGGATGGCGTCGAAGGTCTGCCAGTAGTAGGTCAGAAACCGCTCGTCGATCCCGGTGGCCGCAGTGACGTCCCGGCTGAGCTGAGCCAAAACCTTCGGCACGTCCAGGTCTGAACGGGCATAGGTGATTCTGACCATGGGGTCGGCCGGGTCAATGCCGCCCGCTCCCCATGCCTTGTCCCGGCCTGTTAGAGGTGATAAAAGAAGACTTAAGATGAAAATTAAAACTCCAGGCAAAAGTATTAAAGATAGCCCGGAAAAGGATTTCATTGTTACCTTCCTTGTTTATAATCTGAGTGTCTTTGCTTCTGTTTTTGCTTTTACCTCATCATACATTCCGAGCAGCATACAGTTGTCAATCAGAATTCACGTGAATTCCCGTGAATTTTGACGTATATTCTTAAAATATTGTGATTTATGAATCATGTTACATGACAGGCCTGTAATCTCTCGGTCGGGTCGCAGCGGCTTTGGATGGAGAATCCTGTTGAAGGAGAAGCTGCTGGTGCAACAAAGAGAAGATGCTTGCAGAAAAGACGAAAGCCCCGGGCAGTGCATGCCCAGGGCTTTCCCGTAAATTAGAACCGCCTCGAAGTACGGTTTTGTTGTCTGGCTACCCGGTGTGAACAGTTTCGGCGTGGGCCTTGGCGATTTCCGCCGTAACCTTTCCCTTTCCTTGCAGGATTTGCCGATCGCTGAACTCTAAAAAAGCGTCGAGCCGCTTGGCCCAGTCCTCCATGGTCATCGGAATCTTGCGGCGGGCGCGGTCCTCGGCCAGATCGAGATAGGCGTTGACGATTCGGCCAAGGGACTCCAGTTCGTCACGGGTTCGGATCAGTTTTTTGTCGCGATCAGTCATAGCTATATTGCAATGTTTGTAAATTTAATCATCATGTTAGCGTAGGTCACCCCGCCGTTCCATACCTTGAAGGCGCCTCATCTCTTTCTTCTTACGGCCGGCTTGGCGCAGAGCGTGTCGAGAATCTCAAGAAGGCGTTTTTTGCGGAAATGTTCTTTTCGCAAGCCAGCAAGATACTGAGCCCATTCTGCTTCTCTCTTCTCCCGGATCATGACCTTGGCAGCTTTCCGCAGATAACCCGCCGCCTCGTGATATGCGCTCGGCTTGACCCGGGCTATCTCCTGTTCGGCCAGGTCCTTCCAGATCGCCACGGCTCGGTCCGGGGAGTAAGTCGTTATGGCCGTCGCGACCTTTTGGTCCAGTGAGCTGTGCCGAGATATGTGTTTTCTGGAGGCACTGTCATACCAGCGCAACACTTCCTCGGGCTGTTCCTCCTGGATGGCGATTTCGATCAGTGTGGAAAACTTGGGGTAGGTGTCACGCCGTTCGGGTTTCGGAGCATCCTTGCCAGGAGCCGGCAAGGGCCATTCGGGATGTTTCCAGGGAAGCTGGCCGCTGGCCAGGTGTTCAAGCAGGGCGTGGCGGATTTTCGGCCATGCACCGAGGCGGTCCGCTACATCCTTACAATTCTCGAACGTCCTCACTGAGGGGCTGCGAACAAACTCCTCTATCTGGAGGATGGCCACTGAGGACCAGTCTTGTTGACGGGTTCTGATGGTCAGCAGCGTCCCCCGAAGCTGGGAGGCGATCCCCGAATATTCCTTCTGTGTTGCTGCAATGCCCTTACGAATCCAGCGTTCCGCATCTTCATAGTGTTCCAAGGCAATCAGGCGGTTGACGAGACGCACATAGCTGTCTGTTTTTTGGGCTTCGGTTTCGCAAAGGGGGATGATCTCCTCGTTCCTGCCGGCCTGTTCCAGGGCGTGGATAGTCCAGTCGGCTATAAGGTCTCGCTTGTAGTCACGGCTGAAGTCGCCCTTACGAAAATCATCTGTGCCCAGCCGCTTGAGAAGACTGTCAGCCACAGCATTCCAGGCGAACACGGGATGCTCTTGCTGCAGGTAGTCGACAAGGTCGTCGCAAAGGTCGAAGGGGTCGTCGAGTACCAGATCCAAGGCCCACATGATCCTTTCAACCTCTGACAGAGAAGAGGCCGCCAAAGCGCGCGGAAGCACCCCTATGCAACCGGATACCTCCTCAGCCGTTTCGCCCTCATCGTGGCTCATTTCAATTTGGCTGATGCCCCTATCGATAAGCTCCTTGCCAAGGGAGAGCACTTCGTCAGCATGGCCAGCGACCAGCAAGGCTTCAAGCCTGTCGCGGATGCCGGAGTAGTCAGGGGTGTGACCTTCGTCGTCCCAGTGATTCCGCCAGGCAGGTTCGCTGCTGACCTCGCAAATTTCCCTGCGCAGGCGGGCTCTGAGCGAGGCGACATCTCCGCAGTGTACTTGGACCATGTCCAGGAGTGCAGACGCGATCCCTGGATAAGTCTCCACAAACCCAAGGATCATTTTGACCAGCTCCGCTTTCGTCTTCTTGTTGAGCAGATTCTCCACCTGAACCAGAATCTTTCTGGAGAGATCCGGCCCGTATACTTCGTCGTCATCCCAGGAAAGGGAGTCGAAAAGTTGCGATTTGTTCAGTTTACTGGACATTTTGCTTAAGCCCTCTGTGCCAATGAGAGTGAGACACCAACCGTTTGAATAATTAAGCAAAGGCGGTTAAGGTGAATCACATGATGTATACAACA
>CAZHCY010000002.1:0-27901 GCA_964531185.1 uncultured Desulfovibrionales bacterium
ATGACTGCCACTACGGTCGGTGTTCCTGTTAGGTAGACTACGTCAGGGTTCTTTCGAACTACATCCAGGTTGCTTCTGGCACGGATCTTTCCGACCGGGAATGGTTTATCCGCCCTGAGAAAACCGGCAGACTGCATATAACTGATTTTTAAAAGTCTTTTTTTACCGGCAATCTCTGTCTGACAGCTTCCATCCCCATTTTCACTGCTGAAGACGAGATCATTGGAGTGCTGGGCGCTGATATAAGATTTGACGAACTGGTCAAAATTCAGGAAGGTCTGGCAGATGACCAGGAAATCTTTCAGGACTACTGAACCTGAAAGCTGTATTTGCAACAGTTTAGCCGTTTATATATGGCACGGGGACCGGCTCTCCCAGAGCTTGCTTTTTCCAGGTCTGTTTCTTACATCAACCGGAAAACAAGCCCTGAAGTGCCTGTCCCCTGCTTTCCTTAAAAGGGCCAAACTGTTGCCTGATTTTTAATCAAATGTCTTATCAGTAAGGCGGTGCTCCCACCGCCTGGGAGGGAACCATGCCCTGCAGAATTTTAGTGCTGATGCTCATGCTTTTCATCACCGGCTGCGCAGCTTTTCAAAAAGATACTCCCAGTGATCCGGAGCAAAACACCCGGATCCAGCCACTGGATGATCCGCCGCTGAAAGATCCGCCGCTGAAAGATCCGCCTGAAACCGAGATCAGCTCTCAGATATATTATGATTTTGAAGATATTCCGGTTCCGCCGGAAATGGAGCTCAAAGCCAAGGATTCCATCCTGTTTGAGTCCAGAAACATCAAAGCCGGCATGCTTTCTTTCAGGGGCCGGGTGGATTCGGAATCCCTGTTCAATTATTTTCAGGTCATGATGCCTGAAGAAGGCTGGAGGCTTTTGAGCTATATCCGTTACGGCAGCTATATCCAGACCTTTGACAAAAAAGACCGGCTGTGCATAGTCCGCATCATCAGCAAATCATTTACATCTGAGCTGCAGATCTGGATTTCCCCGAAACTGGATACTGAGCAGTAAAGGACAGGCCGGCTCATGCTGCCCTCTCATTACCCTGTATTTAAAATCTTCAGCAGCAGAAGGGTCCACCTGGGGCTGACAGGGAGCGTGGCTGCCTTTAAAACTGTTTCCCTGGCCAGGGAACTTCAGAAAACCGGCATCAGTCTGGGTGCCACCCTGACCAGGTCTGCTGTTCGCTTTATGGGTCCGCTGACCCTGACCGCCCTGGATCTTCATCCGGTCTACGCTTCTGATGCTCCTGACCAGGAAGATCCCTTTGCCCACCTGACCCCGGCCAGAACTGCTGATGCCTTGATGATTACCCCGGCCACGGCAGACATTCTGGCCAAATCCGCCCGGGGGCTGGCTGATGATCTTCTGTCCACCCAGATCCTGGCCTATCCAGGCCCAGTCTATTTCTGCCCGGCCATGAACCCGGCCACGTGGAACAACCCGGCCACCCAGGAAAACGTTGCCCTGCTTGAATCCCGGGGCCATATCATTATTACCCCTGAACAGGGCAGAGTCGCCTGCGGGGATGAAGGATCAGGCCGTCTTGCACCCATTGAGCAGCAGTACTATGGAATTCTCAGGGCCCTGAGCCCGCAGGATCTGGCCGGCCAGACCATACTGGTCACTGCCGGCCCTACCCATGAATACTTTGATCTGGTCCGTTACATGGGCAATCCTTCCTCAGGCCGCATGGGCCTGGCCGCAGCTCTGGCCTGCTGGCTTCGAGGGGCAGCAGTCCACTTTGTTCATGGTCCCATGCAGCCTTTTCCCCGGCTGCCTGATTTTGACCCGGTGGCGGTTACCAGTGCCTCGGAAATGCTTGAGGCCTGCCTGTCCATCTGGGATGACTGCCACAAAGGCATCTTTACTGCTGCAGTCTCTGACTTTGCCCCGGTTCCCTGCCAGGAAGGCAAGTTCAAAAAAGAAGGCCGAAAAACCCTGGACATGCCCATGCAGGCCACTCCTGACATTTTGGCCACCCTGTCCTCCAGACGCCATAAATCACAGATGATTGCGGGCTTTGCAGCAGAAGCCAGGGATCTGGAAGCTAACGCCCGCCAGAAGCTCAAGGCCAAAAACCTGGATATCATTGTTGCCAACCAGGTGGGGGTTGAAGACACTCCCTTTGGAAGCAGCCACTCCAGGCTGCTGGTCATGGACAGAAAAGGCAGGCAGGAATACTGGCCCACCCTTTCCAAGGCTGAAACAGCCTGGAGGATAGCTGATTGGTTTGCTCTGATATGAATTTTCAGCAGTCCCTTTTGCAGACCCTGGGGATCCGTTATATTCTTGACATACAAAGTACGCAGGAATCACCTGGCCCGGAAAAGCCAGCTGAAATCAAAACCCCGGAACCTGCTGCTGAACAGGAAATGCCCGGCCCCCTGATCCGCTTTCTAAGGCCTGCTTACTCTGCCTGGACCTATTACCATCTTCCCCAGGACATTGACTGCAATTTTGCCGGCCAGAGATGGGAGCTGCTCAAAAAAATCATCCAGGGCTTGAACTGGTCTGCAGGTTCTTATACCTTCTGGCCTGTCTCCAGGATGCATCCTGATGGTCCTGTACCGGACATGGATCTTTTTCTGCAGGGTTTGAAGCGCATCAGCCCGGCTTACACCTTTGTTTTTGGCAAACAGGCCTTTGAAGTCCTTTTCAGGGACACCCCTTATGCCTATGGGCCCCATTTGCTGAAACAGCACAAGATCATCGCCCTGCCCGCACTGGAAGCCATGCTGCCTGATGCCAGGCTGCTCAAATTTCTGGCCTGGAACTTGCTGAAAAAATATTCCCCTGCCGGGATATAAATCATTTGCATCTGGTCGGCTCCCGGCATGATTCAGGCCTGTTTCCCCAGAGGGTGTGTTTTCCAAAGCCGGCTGACGGGATATAATAATTTAACCCCAGGACCGCTTATGAAGTCAGTCAGAATCTTTCTTTTGCTGCTTGTGATGCTGGCCTCCTCCTGGACGCTTTTCGCAGATACCCAGGAACAGAAAAAACACCAGATCCTCAAGCTGAGCATTTCCAGCGCCATCACCCCGGCCCAGGAAGAACTGCTGGGCAAGGCCGCTGAAAAGGCTGCGTCTCAGGGCTTCATCAATCTGGTGGTCCTTCTGGACACCCCTGGAGGTCTGGCTGAATCCATGCGCAACATGGTCAAAACAATACTCAACTCTCAGGTGCCGGTCACGGTCTGGGTGGCTCCGGCAGGAGCCAGAGCCGCCTCAGCCGGAGTGTTTCTGGTGGCTGCCTCGGATCTGGCCGCCATGGCCCCCCAGTCCACCATTGGATCAGCTTCGCCTGTTGATATTTCCGGAAGCCAGCAAGATGAAACCATGTCCAGAAAAATCATCAATGACCTGGTCAGCCTTATCAGATCTGTGGCCCAGGAAAGGGGCAGAAATGTGGACTGGTATGAGTCTGCTGTGGTGGAGAGCGCCAATCTTGGCTCCCGGGAGGCTCTGCAGAGCCGGGTTATTGATATCATTGCTGAATCTGAATATGATCTTCTGGCCCAGATGGGCAGAAAAGGGGTCCTGGATGAGCACGGCAGCACCCTCACATTCAGTCCGGACCAGGTGGAGGTGGTTGAATATGAACCAGGTTTTAAATACAAGATTCTGTCCTGGCTTCTCCATCCCCAGATCGCTTATCTGCTCTTTCTGGCCGGAATGGCCGGGCTTTTTTTTGAATTTTCCAATCCTGGAGCGGTTTTTCCAGGGGTTGTGGGTGCGGTATGTCTGATACTCGGGCTTTACTCCCTGTCTGTTCTGCCCACCAATGTCACCGGAATCCTGCTCCTTCTTCTTGGATTTTTTTTCATAATAGTTGAAATCAATATACCCACATTCGGCTTGCTTACAGTGGCAGCTTTAGTTAGCCTGTTTTTAGGTTCCCTGTTTTTATTTGACGCTGATTACCCGTTTTTTCAACTGCCTGCTATGACCATAATCCCTGTCATCACTATTCTGACCGCTATTCTGCTTATTCTGGCCTACCTCATCGGCAGATCGCAGATGAGACCCAGAGGCAGTGATACCGGCATCAGCTCCAAAACAGCCCGGGTCCTTTCCTGGAACGGACAGGAAGGCAAAGTCAAGGTCAGAGGCGAAATATGGAATGCCCGAACCGTGGAAGATGCCCGGATTAAGCCGGGTCAGGAAGTCTCTATTGTCAGCATTGAAGGTATGACCATAAATATCAAGCCATAACATTTTCAGGAGGTCCACATGCTAACTTATGTCCTGCCCATTGTAATCCTGGCGGTCCTATTCCTCATGAACGCCATCAGGATTCTCAACGAATATGAAAGGGCCGTGGTTTTCCGGCTGGGAAGGTTTCTAAGGGTTAAAGGACCTGGACTGATCATTCTCATTCCGGTTCTGGACAAGATGGTCCGCACCCAGCTGCGCATTGTCACCCTTGATGTTCCTCATCAGGAAGTCATCACCCAGGACAACGTCAGTATCAAGGTCAGTGCTGTGGTTTATTACCGGATAGTCTCCCCTCAGGGCGCCATCCTTGAAGTCGAAGACTTCCATTACGCCACATCCCAGCTGTCCCAGACCACTTTGAGAAGCGTCTGCGGCGCTGCAGAGCTGGATGAAATCCTGTCCCAGCGGGACAAGCTGAATACCAAAATCCAGTCCATCATTGACGAACAGACCGATGCCTGGGGCATCAAGGTAACTTCAGTGGAGATCAAGTATATTGATCTGCCCCAGGAAATGCAGCGGGCCATGGCCAGACAGGCTGAAGCTGAAAGAGAAAGGCGGGCCAAGGTCATCAGTGCTGAAGGCGAGTTTCAGGCCGCAGCCAAGCTTTCTGAGGCTGCGGAAATCATTGAAAAGCACCCCTCCGCCCTGCAGCTCAGGTATCTGCAGACCATGCTCCAGATGACCTCCCAAAGCAGCAATTCTACAGTCATCCCCATTCCCATAGACATGTTCAGTGTTTTAAAAAATGTTGCCGGCCCTCAAGCCGGATCAGCTCCGGATTCAACCGCCAGGACCTGATGCCCGGCAGACCAGCTAAATTGAATGGTAAACTGACATGGAATTCAAGACATTAAAGCAGGAAATGGAAAAGGTATATCAGACTATTGCCCAGGACATTGAAGGCAGCCACATGCCTGACCTGACGGTTCTGCAGGAATTCACAAGACTTGCCAGAATGCTGCCCATGGTGGCTCAAGATGACTGGGCTGACGAGGCTGAGGATTTCTCTCACCTGGCTAATCAACTGCTGCAGGCAGCCAGGAAAAACGACTTCAAAACCCTGGTTCAGCTGCTGGATTCTTTAAACGATGCCCAGCAGTTCTGCCATAAAACCTTCGGCTGAGACCGGCCCAGTTCAGGCCCGGCATACGCCGGGCCGTCCCGGCCGGTACAGAGGCAGCTTCCTTGGACAGCATCTTCCTGGCCATCTCTCCCATATTCTTCCTGATCCTTCTGGGGTGGCTGTTTGAAAACAGGGGCTTCCCGGGCACCGGTTTCTGGCCCCTGGCAGAAAAAATCACCTATTATGTCTTTTTTCCGGCCCTGCTCTTCTCCAGCCTGTACCAGGCCGATTTCAGCCAGGCCGGCTTCCTGGGTCTGACTCTGGTCATAGGCTCCTCCATGCTGGCCGTCACCGCGGCCATGCTGGTCATGCGGCCTTTGCTCAAGCTTTCAGGACCGGACTTTTCCTCGGTTTTCCAGGGCGGACTGAGACCCAACACTTATGTGGGTATTTCAGCCGCCTTTATAATTCTGGGCCAGGAAGGTCTCAGTCTGGCAGCCATGGTCATGTCCGTGATGATTCCCCTGGCCAACCTCATCAGCGTGACTGTGGTCACTGTCTTTGGCCAGAATCAGCGCAAAGGCTGGCTGCAGGGGCTGAATTCTGTGGCGGGCAACCCCCTGATCCTGGCCTGTATTCTGGGTTATCTGGCCAACATCAGCGGGCTGCCCCTGGTTATGGGCACCCGGGAGACCATCAGCATCCTCAGTCAGGCCGCCTTGTCCCTGGGACTTCTGTCTGTGGGAGCCGGCCTGAGATTCAAAGGCCTTGCAGCCAAAACAGGTCCTTTGCTCTGGGCTGCAACCTTTAAACTGGCCGCACTTCCTCTTTTAACCGGCATCCTGGCCCTCATGGCCGGTCTGGGTGAACCGGCTGTGCTGATCTGCATCCTGTTTACTTCCCTGCCCTGCGGTGCGGCAGCCTATGTCATGGCCAGGCAGCTGGGCGGAGGGCTGGACATGATGGCCGCAGTCATCACAGTTCAGACCGTGGCCGCCCTGGTGACCATTCCGGCCGTGATGGGGGTTTTCAGGGCTTTTCTTGGAAGTTGACCCGGGAAGAAGACAAAAGATTTTTACCTGCCCCGGACCCGGTCCAGAAGATAATCCCCGGCCCCGTCTGAAAGACCAAGCAAAGGAATTATTTGTTTAAGCCTTTCTCTGCTTCCAAATCCGCCCAGCACCCCGTTCACTCTGGCTGCTGCAGTGGATGCCCAGAGCTCCCTGGAATGCGGATACATATCTCTGAACTCCTGAAAAATCAGACTATGGCGCTGCAGATAAAACTTCTGATGATGGTTTTCAGCCGGATAAAACCTGTCCAGCTCCATGATCTCTGTCCTGACTGTCCCTTTCAGCCTGGAGGCTGACCCAAGAGCCGTCTGTTTCTGCTCAGGCCTGCTGTAAAGAACAGCGTTCATGTACTGCCTGGACCATGGCCTGGCTGTATGGTCATGCTCAGCCCAGAAAAAGTCCAGAAGCTGCTCATAAGAGATCACTGCCGGATCATATCTGACCCGGACGCTTTCCATATGATCCCCGATATTCTGGTAATCAGGATCAATAGTGGTCCCACCGGCATAGCCCACAGTAGTTTCCAGCACCCCGTCCATGATGCCGAACCCGGCATCAGGCCCCCAGAATCAGCCCAGGGCAAATACAGCTGTTTCTGTCCCGGCCGGTTGCGACCTGTCCAGAGGCGGTCTGTTTCTGTCCCGGGCCGGTCTTTTCTCTGCTGTCTGAAACATGATATCCTCCCCCCCTGAAAATGCTGCTGCCGGATGACCAGGGATAAACCCGGAGATAAAAACCGCGGCTGCAAGCCCTGCTAAAATTTTTTTCAATCCTCATGCCTGCTTGAGAGTTAAAAGTTAAAGGTTAAAAGTTAAAGATAAAGACAAAGAAATCATACTGTTGAAGCTGATAATGATGCGGACATTCAGGATTCCGGTAGTTGTCAGTAAATACAGGATGTTGACAGAGAGTTTTTGACTGTCAAGATGCCTGGTTAATCTTTTTTTTAAAGCTGACCATTCAGCAGTCACCTGACCGCGGCTTGCAAGCCGGCTATAAATCACTTAAACTGAAGATAAAAGAACTTGCCAGCAAAAAAGCTTTGCAAACGGCAACAGTTCAGCCGCCTGCGTAAGGCTCCGGGACTGGCTCTCCCAGCGCCTGTTTTTCCAGGTCTTTGTTTACATCAGCCAGAAAACAAACCCTGGGAAGCCCTGCTTTCCTTGGAAAGGGCTGAACTGTTACTGCAAATGATGCCCCTTTGAAAATGTAAACAAACAATATAAGGAGAAGCCTTTCATGAACAGAGTAATAACCATTTTTTTCCTGCTGTCACTTGTTTTTTGTGCAGCCTGGGCCTTTAACCTTTATGCTCAGGACCTGGACGGAAAGGATCTGCTTGAACTGAGATGCCGGAGCTGTCATAATCTGGACAGAGTTAACCAGGCTGATAAAGACCGCAAGGCCTGGGAAAAAACCATTAACAAAATGATCAATATTGGAGCCAGTGTTGAGGGCCAGGAAAAACAGGCTATTCTGGATCACCTGGCGCCCTGAACCAGTCAATGCCGGTCAAATTTGGCCCTTAAAAACCAGAATCCAGGACATTATTATGGAATACGTACTGGCCTATATCACAGCCGGAGATATGCAGGAAGCTGAAAAAATCTCCAGCGCCCTAGTGGAAAACAATCTTGCCGCGTGCGTCAATGTTTTTCCCGACATGGTATCCATGTACAAATGGCAGGGACGCACTGAGCAGTCATCTGAAATCGTCCTTCTGGCCAAAACCCGGGCTGATTTTCAGCAAAGGCTCATGGACAAGGTTCTTGAAGTGCACAGTTATGACTGTCCATGTGTAATTTTTCTGCCTGTCAGCGGGGGCAACCCCGATTTTCTGGCCTGGATAAATGAACAAACCCAAAACTGACAAAGGAAATATCAATGCTTGATTTGAAACCGGAAAATCTGGAAAATTATCTCCAGACAGTTCTGCCGGGCAGCATAAAGCTTACAGGCGTTGGCGAAATCGGCTCTCTGGACGAGCAGGGCATGAAGGATTTCGGCTATGGCAAGCCCATGCTCATCAGCTACACCCAGGACAATGAGCCTTTTCAGGCCGTAATCTCCGCCATGAAGGGCGACAAGTATGGTCATCAGTACTACTGGGACAGGGCGGCCATTCTCATGTTCCAGTATGAAACCGGCGGCTTGATGAAACGCCATGTCCGGCCTCTGGGTCTGGGCTATATTGATGACTCGGGCAGACTGGTGCCGGTCAAGGATGTCCAGGAGTTCTTTATTGTCAACGAAAAAGTGGAAGGCTCAGATTACTTCCTGGAGCTGGAACGGATCAAAGAGAAAAAAATCCAGGACAGTGATCTGGAGCTGGCCTCAAACTTTGCCCTCTGGCTGGCGGATCTGCATTCTTCAAAAAGCTCCCGCCGGGATCTTTATGAAAGAAGGATCAGACAGCTTATCGGAGACTCGGAATGTATTTTCGGCATACTTGACGGCTACCCCTTTCCCTATGACCAGTTTCCGGAAACCCGCTGCATTGCCCTGGAGCAGAAACTTGTCACCTGGAGATGGAAACTGCGAAAATACACCCACAGACTGAGCGAAGTTCACGGCGATTTCCATCCCTGGAATGTTCTGGTCAGAGACGGGGGGGATTTTTCCGTTCTGGACCGAAGCAGGGGTCAGTGGGGCGAGCCTGCTGATGATTTATCCACCATGACCTGCAATTACCTGCTCTATTCTCTGTATTCCGGACCAAAGCTTTCCGGAGATTTTGAAAAGCTTTATCTGACCCTGTGGGATACTTATCTGGAAAAAACCAATGACCGGGAAATCCTGGAAGTCATTGCTCCGTTTTACGTATTCAGAGGGCTGGTTATTGCCTCGCCTCAATGGTACCCTGGGCATCCCCTGGAGGTCAGGCAGGCTCTGTTCAGGTTCATGGAAAATATTCTGGACGAAGCCAGCTTTGATTACGCCGGAATAAACAAGTATCTGCAAGGATAGGCCGGCCTTGAACAAAAACCTTTCCGCAAAAGGCGGGGCAGTGTGGTTCACCGGGCTGCCCGGCTGCGGCAAAAGCAGTATCAGCAGAAATGTCTGCTCAAGGCTCAAGGATTTGGGGATTAATGCGTATCACCTGCAGATGGATGAACGCAGAAAAGCCTATTTCCCGGAGCCTGACTATTCCAGCCGGGAAAGACAGAAGGCTTATGAGCTTTTTGCAGACGAAGGCGCCCGGCTGGCTCAGCAGGGGATGCTGGTGATCATGGACGGCACCGCGCCCAGGAAGGAAATGCGGGACAGGGCCAGAAGACAAATTGACCGATTTGCTGAAATCCATGTGGACTGTTCCCTGGAAACAGCCATGAGCAGGGAGCAAAACAGACCCCAGGGTCTGGTCATGGCTGATCTCTATGCCAAAGCCCTGGAAAGAAAAAAGACCGGCCGCCGGTTTCCAGGCCTTGGCCAGGTCATTGGAGTGGATGTTCCCTTTGAAAAGGATCCTGACGCAGAACTTGTCATAGACAACCAGGACTTGAGCCTGGAGGAGGCAGTTGAGCAGGCTGTGAACTATCTCCAGCAGCATTTTCTATGATCCCTGACCTGTCGGGCCGGCAAAATGCCCTGAACCACATGAAATATCAGATAATCACTTTTGGCTGTCAGATGAATTCCGCTGATTCCCTGTGGCTGGACACCGCCCTCACGTGCAGAGGTCACCAGCAGACCCAGGCTGCGGAAGAAGCTGATTTTTTTATTGTCAACACCTGCAGCGTCAGGGAGAAGCCGGAACAAAAGGTCTACAGTCTGCTGGGCAGGCTCAGGGATTATCATGACCAGGACAGCAGGGTCTTTGTCTGCGTGGGGGGCTGCGTGGCCCAGCAGGCCGGCAGAACCTTTCTGGAAAGATTTCCCTTTGTCCGCCTGGTTTTCGGCACTGATGCTCTGGCCAGGGTACCTCAGGTCATTGAAGACCTGGAACAGGATCCTGATTTGAAGCTCTGCATTCTGGATTTGCAGCAAAAATTCACTGAAAGAGCTCCCCTGATCCCCATCAACCCTCAGCCCCAGGCCTTTGTCAATATCATGCAGGGCTGCGACAATTTCTGTGCCTACTGCATAGTCCCCTATACCCGGGGGCGGCAGAAATCCAGGGACTCATCAGCCGTGATAAACGAATGCCGCAGGCTTGCTGCCCTGGGAACCAGGGAAATCACCCTTCTGGGACAGAACGTAAACAGCTACGGTCTGGACAATCCAGAAGAAGATCTTACATTTACTGAGCTGCTGGAAGAAATTGCCGCCCTGCCCGGTCTCAATCGGCTGAGATTCACCACTTCCCATCCCAAGGACGTGAGCCGGGAACTGATCCAGGCTTTCGGTCGCCTGGATGCCCTCTGCCCTGCACTGCACCTTCCTCTTCAATCCGGTTCAGACAGGATTCTTCGGGCCATGGGCCGGGGGTATACCAGCGGGCAGTATCTGGAGATTATCAACAGGCTGAGGCAGGTCCGGCCGGACATAACCCTGACCACAGACCTCATGGTTGGGTTTCCTGGTGAAACCCAGGAAGATTTTGAGCAGACTCTGGCCGTCATGGACAGCATTGGGTATGATTCCAGTTTTTCTTTCAGATATTCCGACCGTCCCGGGGTCAGGGCCGCCTCCATGGAGCCCAAGGTAAGCCTAGAGGTCAAGACCCGCAGGCTGAACACCCTGCAGAAGCTTCAGCAGGACTGGACCCGCCGGAAGCTTGAATCCAGAGTGGGCATTGAAGACTCTGTGCTTATCCTTGGTCCCAGCAAAAAGCAGAAGCCTGGAGCTTGCTCCTGGACAGGAAAGGATTCCGGCGGACGGACAGTAAATATTGATTTTAACACACAAGACGACCAGACCGGAAAGCTGGTCCGGGTCGTTTTTACCAGGGCTGGAAAGCATTCCCTGGAGGGAGAGTTGCTGCCATGATGATTAAAATGGAAGTTTTCGGGCTGGCCATGGATGAAAAAACCAATATGCCTCTGGTCATTCTTAAGGATGAGACAGATCAGTACATACTCCCCATCTGGATAGGGGCCCTGGAAGCCATGGCCATATCCCTGCCCCTTAAAGGCATGTCCATGCCCAGACCCATGACCCATGATCTTTTCCTGAACACCCTGGAAAACCTGGGAGTCAATCTGGTTCACGTGGAAGTCAGCGACATCAGGGAGTCCACTTATTACGCAGTTCTCAGGCTGGCTGCCCAGGACAGGGAGATCCTGATGGACAGCAGGCCGTCGGATGCCATTGCCATGGCGGTCAGGGCCAAGGTGCCCATCATGGTCAATCAGAAAGTTCTGGAGCACATCAAAGCTGAAACCGGGACCGACTACCAGGTGGTCCTTGATGACGAAGAAAGCAAAAAATGGGCTGAAATACTTGAAAAATACGACCTGGATGACACCAAGTACAAAATGTAGCAGCCCGCACCAACCCAGGGAGACAGCATTGATAGATCTGCACACCCATACAGTTTACAGCGACGGAGAGCTTATCCCGGCAGAACTGGCCAGAAGAGCCAAAGCAGCCGGATACAGAGCCATGGCCTTCACCGACCATGTAGACCATTCCAATATTGAGCATATTCTGGCCGCCCTCAGCCGGCTGGTACATGACTACTCCCTGCATGCGGAAATCGAGCTGCTGGCCGGGGTGGAGCTGACTCATGTCCCGCCCCCTCTAATCCCGGATCTGGTCCAGAAGGCCAGAGACCTGGGAGCACAACTGGTCATTGTTCACGGCGAAACCATAGTTGAGCCCGTGGTTCAGGGCACCAACCACGCAGCCATCATGTCCGGCGCTGATATTCTGGCCCATCCCGGACTCATTTCAGCCCAGGATGCAGGACTGGCAGCTGAAAACAATGTCCTGCTGGAGATCACCACCAGAAAGGGACATGCCCTGACCAATGGACATGTACTGGCCATGGCCAGAGAGCACGGGGCAGGGCTGGTCATCAACAATGACGCCCATGCTCCGGGCGATCTGGTGGACCGCAAACATCGGCAGCAAGTGGCTCTGGGAGCAGGCATGACTGAACAGGAAATCATTCAGGCGGAAAAAAACGCCCAGCATATTCTGGCTGCGGCCGGGAAAACTTCTGCAGAATGAACCCCAGGCTTCATCAGTCATTTGACAGTCAAAAATTCTCTATCAACCTCTTGTATTTACTGACAATTTCCAGAATCCTGAATGTCGGCATCATTATCAGCTTCAACAGCCTGATTTCTTTATCTTTACCTTTTAACCTTTAACTTTTAACTTTCAAGATCAGCCAGTATAAAATATGTAATGGTAACAGGTTAGCCCTTTTTAAGGAAAGCAAGGCACCCAGGGCCTGTTTTTTTGGTTGATGCAAGAAACAGACTTGGAAAAAACAGCCGCCGGCAGGGCCAGCCCCTTCCAGGCTGTATGCCTCCGGGCAGGAAGCCGTGCCTTATGCAGAAGGCTGAACTGTTGCCTGTATTGATTCTACAGCTTTTTTCATGAGGTAGAGCTCAGGAGGGGGACAGCACATGAATAAACAGGCAGCCGAACTCTGCACACAGGCAGCCCGGGCCATCCAGGGCTCTGAATATGCCATAGCCATCACAGGAGCCGGGATTTCCGTACCCAGCGGCATACCGGACTTCCGCAGCCCGGGAGGGCTGTGGGCCAGGTTTGACCCTCAGCAGGTCTGCTCTGACTGGGCCCTGGAAAACAACCCCCAGGGGGTATGGGAATTCCTTCTGGACGCAGTAACCATGTTTTCCCGGGCAGCCCCCAACCCGGCGCATCTGGCCCTGGCCGGGCTGGAGGATATGGGTTTGATAAAAGGCATAATCACCCAGAATATCGACAATCTGCACCAGCGGGCCGGCTCCAGGGAAGTCATTGAATCTCATGGCGGCTGTGCTTCGTTTTACTTCCACCAGTGCTCTGCCCAGTACCCCCCGGAGGCTGCCCTGGACCTCAGCCTGGAAACCATTCCCTGGCTGGGTTCCTCCTGCCGGGGGATTATCCGGCCTTCGGTGGTCTTTTTCGGGGAACAGATTCCTGAACCCGCCCTGACCCGCAGCCGGGAACTCGGCTACAGGGCAGACCTGATCCTTATTGTAGGCACATCCGGAGAAGTCGCTCCAGCCAATATCATCCCCCAGTGGGTCAAAAGCCAGGGGGGGATGGTCATTGAGATCAATCTGGGCTCTACTGCTTATGACGGGTTTTCCGACATCAAGCTGGACATGCCGGCGGAAAAGGCTCTGCCAGCCATTGCAGATGAACTGGGCCTCAAATTATAATTTATATCCCGGCCAGTTGTTTACTCCGCCTTTATGAAGCCGGCACTCCATCTAACTCTAAAGCATTGTCAGGATTTTAATTTATGAACGTTTTTCTCCCGGAACAGGGATTCTGGTACATGCTGGCCAACTCGTCCTTTCTCATCCAGCTTATCATGCTGGTGCTGCTGGGAATGTCAGTGGCCTGCTGGACCATTATTATTTTTAAGTTCATATCCTATAAAAAATTCCGGAAACTGGTCCAGGACCAGGTCAAAAACTTTGAACGGGCTGCTGATCTGGCCGAAGCCATGAAGGCTTCCAGAAAAACCGCCAATTCACCCCTTTATTCCATTGGACTGGCCGCCCTCAAGGAAATCCAGAAGCTGGAGCAAAGTCAGCTCTCTGCCAGCGTCAAGTTCAGAATCGCTGAAGACAATGTCCGCCGTGTTCTGCGCCAGGGCGTCAGTCACCACCTTAAGCAGCTGTCCTCTTCTCTGACTTTTCTGGCCATTTGCGCCAATTCATCCCTGCTCATAGGACTGCTGGGCACTGTGTGGGGCATTATGAATTCCTTTCATTCCATTGGCATTGACCAGGGAGCAACCCTGGCCACTGTGGCTCCGGGGATATCCGAAGCCCTGGTGACCACAGCCTTTGGACTGGTGGTAGCCATTCCAGCCTCCATTTTCTACAATATTCTCTGGGAACGGCTGAACACCATTCAGTCCGACTTGGTGGACTTTGCCGGGTCTTTTCTCAACAGAGCTCAAAGGGAACTGCCCTGGATGGAGAAAAAACAATGAACACCCGCAGCCTTTTTAGTTCATGTCCCAGGTCCGGCCTGGTCCAATCTTTTCTTTTGACCAGGACAACGCATCCGGCCTGCCCTGAGCTCATGGCAGTCAATCTCACGGAGCCCGGCAATGGATTTTGATCCCCTGGGCAAAGGTTTCATCACCCAGACCAATGTCACCCCCATTGTGGATGTCATGCTGGTTCTGCTCATAATCTTCATGATCACCGCGCCCATGCTCACCCAGGGCGTGGAGGTGGACCTTCCGGAAACTTCATCCGTGCGTACCCTGCCCCATGATCACAAGAACCTGGTCATCAGCATTGATCAGGATCAAGAGATTACCATTGAGGATTACCAGGTGGAGCTGGACGAGATTTCCGGCCATCTGCAGAGGATGATTGAGGACCGGGAAAAAATGGTTTATCTCAGGGCCGACCGGCAGGTACCTTACGGCATTGTGGTTCAGGTTATGTCCAGAATCAAGGAGGCAGGCATTGACCGGCTGGGTGTGGTGGCTGAGCCGGATAAGGACTGATATCCATGCAGTTTGCCGCTTTTCTGGTATCCACCCTCCTGCACCTGCTCATGCTGATTCTGGCTGTTTTGCTCCAGGACATTTCGGTCCAGCCCCCCATAGATCTGGACCAGGACATTCAAATGGTGGAGCTGGTCTACATGGCCGAGCAGACTCAGGCTCCAGAACCTCCTGAGCCGGCAGCCGAGCCTGAACCAGACCCTCCGGCTGAACCTGAACCCAAGCCCGAACCTGAACCGGAAAAACCGGACGTGGAAATTCCTGATGAGCCAAAGCCCTCACCAGAGCCGGAACCGGAACCGGTTCCTGAACCTGAACCTGATCCAGCGCCCGAACCTGAACAGGCATCTGAACCTGAACCAGAACCCGAACCCACCCCGGAAGAAAAGCTGGCCCGGGAACTGGCTGCTCTGCAGAAGCAGGTTAAAAACTCGGGCAGCCGGGAGACATCAGCTTCATCAGGCGGGCTCATGGACATTTATGTGGCCACAGCCAGAGCCAGAATCAGACAGAACTGGAGATTCCCCAGAATGGGCAGCACCGCTGACCTGATGGTCAGAATCCAGATATCTCTGGATGCTTCAGGACGGATCATTTCCTCCAGAATACTCAAAAGCTCAGGCCACCAGGACTTTGATAACTCGGCCATGCGGGCTGTAGATCAGACCGGCAGCCTGCCGGAACCTCCTGCTCCTGAAATCAGAACCCTGGTTATTGACTTCAATCTCCAGGAGATGCAGGGATAAATGCAGGCCAGGGACTCTGCTCTGGCCGAGAAAACCCATCTGACACCATGAAAACGACCAGCAGCCAAAGGACTGCCATGCTCATGAAACAGGCCTTTTTCATCTGGATCTGCGTCTTAACCTGGATCCTGCTGTTCAGTCCGGCCCGGGCTGAACAGAGCCTGCATATTGATATTTTTGGCCCGGGCCAGGACAGGATAAATATTTTTCTTCCTCACCCTTTGCCCCTTTACAGCAATGAATTTGAAAACAAGGAGCATGCCCACAGGATTCACTCCATGTTTTATAAGAATTTTGGGCTGCTTCCTTTTCTGAACCGGATTCCTGAAGATCATATCCTGGGCGGGCCCAAAATTAAGGGAGTCAAAGGCGCTGACATTGATTTTCGCAAATTCCATATGTCCAAAGTGGATCTTCTGGTTACCCTGGGAATAGATCAGACCCAGGGGCTTCCCGGCTCAGTGGAAATCAGAGCCTTTGAAGTCTTCAGCCGGAAAATGGTTTTGGGCAAGGCATATACTTTGCATGAGCCTGACCAGATCCCCATGATGGTCAGAAAATTCTGCGCCGAACTCATGGAGCTTATCACTGGCAATGGTGATTTTTTCCGCTCTCAGCTGGCTTTTGAGCGCAAAACCGGCCAGCACAAGGAGATCTGGACAGTTACTCCCCTGGGCTACAACCTCTCTCCTGTTACAGATCTGCAGGCCATAGCCCTGAGTCCGGCCTGGTCCCGGGACAGTTCAAGACTGGCCTTTACTCTGCTTCAGGACAACACTCACAGCCTTGGCGTCTGGGACCGGGATGAGGACCGCATTCAAATCATTGACCTGCCCGGCAATGTCATCATTTCCCCGACCTTTGCCCCTTCCGGACGCCTGGGTGTAAGCATCGACCCCAAGGGCCGTCCTGATATATACTGGCTTGATGAGAACCTGAACCTGGACCGGCCCATAATGGAGCACTGGTCCATTGACGTGTCCCCCAGTTTTGACGCAAAAGAACGCAAAATGGCCTTTGCATCAGGACGGCTGGGCAACCCGCACATCTTTGTCCTGGATCTGAAAACCCGCCAGGTCCAGCGGGTAACCCATGAAGGCAAGTACAATACCAACCCCACCATCAGCCCGGACGGAAAATACGTGGCCTTCAACCGGCAGACCCCGGAAGGCCATCGAATTTTTCTCACGGAACTGGAAACCGGCCGGGAAAAACAGATCAGTTTTGGACCCGGCAATGACGAGGACCCCACCTGTGCCCCGGATGGATATTTTATTGCCTTTTCTTCCAGTCGAAGCGAAGAATATCAGCTCTACATCACCACCAGAAACGCTGATGAGCCCATCAGAATCCCCACCGGCCGGGGAAGAGCCACTTCTCCGGCCTGGGGTGTTGCCGAGGATTTCTGACCGGCTGAGATATACCTTTCAACTGATACCCATTTAAGCGGAGGACATTATGAGCAGAAACCTTTTTCCCTGGTTAATCATCCTTGTGACAGCCCTGGTGCTCAGCACCGGGTGCGCCAAAAAAACCGTAGCCCCGCCGTCGGGATCTGAGACAGAAATCAGCGCTGAAGAGCAGGCCAGAATTGCTGAGGAAAAAAGACAGGAGGAGATGAAACACCAGGCCATGGAAGAACGCAGGCTCCAGGAAGAAAGGAAGGCTCGTGAACAGGCCAGGGATGAAGATTCGCGAAAACAGGAACAGAGGGAAGTGATTGACGACATCCTGGCCAGCACTATTTATTTTGATTTTGACTCCTATGAACTCAAGCCGGATGCCAGATCAGACCTGAAGAAAATCAGCCGGCACCTCAAGGAGCATGATGATTTGCGCCTGGTCATTGAAGGTCACACAGATGAACGGGGGACAGCAGAATACAACCTGGCCCTGGGCGAAAGACGGGCCAGGGCAGCTTATGAATTTCTCATTCTGCTGGGTGTGGACTCCACCAGAATGCAGATCATAAGCTACGGGGAGGAAAGACCTGAAGACCCTGCCTCCACAGAATCAGCCTGGGCCCTGAACAGAAGGGCTGAATTCAAGATCCTCCAATAGCACTTCATCCCCGGGCAAAGCCTTATTCAGGGCTGCCCGGGGCTTTTTCCTCCTTGCTGAACAGACCTTTCCAGGCCGGCATGTTCAGCTTGGGACAGAGGTCCCGCATGTGACAGATTTGACAGCCCCCCCGGTAAGGATAATAGGTCAGGGTGGAATATTTATAGTCCAGGCTGCCTTCATCAAAAAGCTGCACCCCGATTTCAGCCAGGGATTTTCTGAGCACTTCCCCGGGTCTGGGTACTGGAGCACACTGGTTGGAGTCCACTTCTGGAAGCATATGCCTCACACAGCCCAGGATCATGGTCTGAACCAGTGCCTGCAGCCTGAATCCTCTGGCTGGAGCCTGCTCCCAGATGGCGTCAATTTCCTCTTCCACGGCCCGGTCCATGAAAATCAGCAGGTATCCCTTTTTTCTGCCCAGGGTATAGGTGCTTAAGCCTGGCAGCCATTTGTCCCAGAACTGCACGCTTTCCAGGCTGTCCCTGGCGCTGAGGCTTTGAATCTGGGCCAGCTCCATGTACATCTCCATATCCAGCAGCACCGGAATGTCAATCCTGGTTGCCTCCAATATTTTCAAATGATTTTCTCCTTTGACAACAAGTGGTTATGTCAAGACTTGCTCAAAACCCATAATAACAATATAAGACTGACAGAAAACAGGGGCAAAACCCTTACTCGCCCTGGTGAATAAACCACAGGACAGATATGAACAGGCAGAAACAGGACATCAGTGATGAACTCAAGGATATTGACCGCAAACTGGCCGGCCTTATTGAAAAAAGAGCCAGGCTCTTAAGCAGAGTTTCCAGGGTCAGACAGGAAAAAAACAAAAGCTTTACCGATCCTGACCTGGAAAAACAGCTCTGGATGGTCTGGAAAAACCAGCTGAAAAGTACCAACCAGAGCCAGATACGCAGGCTGTTCACTCTGCTCAACAGCCTGGCTTATGCCAGAGCTGAAAAAAGCGGACCGGACAGACCATTCTGCCTCTATCCCCCGGGCAGGCCGGTGAACCTGGACATCCCGGCTCCCGGCTCTGTGCTCTGGTCTCTCTGGACTGTTTTTCTGGGGCTTTTCAGCGGGAAGTCTTTTCATATAAAAAATTTCCCCATCAATGACAATATCATTGAAATGATCAAGATCGGGAATCAGTGCGGAGGCTCCCTGACCTGGAACGAGCAGGGGCTTTGGGGCCAGCCGGCATCTGCCCTGGAGACTGACGGCAAAAGCCTGTTCATCCAAAACAGCCTGACTGTTTTTTATCTGTTCATCTGTCTGGCCCTTGGTTCTCCGGGCAGAATGAAGTTTAATGCTTCTGCAGCCCTGAAAACCATTGATCTCAAGGATCTGCAGCATTTTCTGCCCCAGCTGGGAGCTCGCCTGACTTCCATTGAACCTGGAAGTTTCTCCCTGCCGGCCAGGCTGGAAACAGGAGCTCCCCTGCCAGCAGAGATATATATTCCCGGGAGCATGGATGCCAGGTTTGTTCAAGCCCTTATTCTGGCCTCGCCCACCTTTGAAAAGCCGATGATCATTGATTATTCAGGCCTTGATGCCTCTCTGTTCAGCGAGCTCTTTCAGCTCATGCGCATGACCGGGCTCAATCCTGAGGTTCAGGGAAGCCGGGTGAAAACTGTGCCTGGATCACCTGACATGGAGAACGTCAACCTTCCGGCTGATCCCCTGCTTTGCGGGTTTCTTCTGGGCATGGCCGGGCTGAGCAGGGGCCGGGTCCGGCTCCAGGGCTCCTGGCCCTCTGAATCCCCTCTGGCCGTGCAGATTCTACAGATCCTGGAAATGTGCTCAGTCCAGGTCCTGGTTGAAAAGGACCGGATCACAGCTACCAGAACCAGCCGGCCCCAGGGAAGCTTTTATGATCTGTCCGAGCACACTGACCTGCTTCCTCTGGCCCTGCCCCTGGCTCTGGCTTTTACACCTGCAGGCCAGGCCACGGAATACATCATGATGCCGGACTGTCCTCACCGGGAAATTTTTGTGGATCTGCTCAACCACATTGGATACCAGTACCAGGATGATCCCCAGGGCGGAAGACTAAGGGTTCTGGGCCGGCAGAAAAAATCAGATCCAGCAGAGCCCTGGGTCAGCCCTGATCCTTTGTGGATTCCCGGTTATGCTTTGCTGTCCTTCAAGGACAAGGGCATCTGTCTGGCTAATCCCGGAGACATTACTTCAGTCTGGCCTGGATTCTGGAAAATATTCACTAATCTTTCCGGAGCAGATGCCAAACCCCAGCCTGAAAAAGGAGAAACCCATGACCGACCGGTCCGCAGAAGAATCCGTGTCTGAACAAACAGCCCGGCTAAAGGAAGAGATGCAGAAGCTCCTTGGCAGACGGGATGAATGCCGCAGCCAGGTCAGACAGCTCATGGCTGCTGAAGACCCTTCCAGGGGCATCTATCATCATGAGGAAATATTCAGCCTCAAGCAGGAGAGCCTGCGCCTGGAAGTTGAGGCGGAATTCTGCCGCAAGAAAATCAACCGTCTTCAGCTTGGGTATGACTGACCAAACCTGGGCCTGCAGCGCTGCTGCCCAAAAAATTTTGACCCGGGAAAAGATCAAAAACACAGCCTAAGAAAATATCACTCAGGAGGAACAGTGGGCCTTAATCTGACCAGAAAGATCATCAGCCGGCACCTGGTTTCCGGCACCATGGAACCAGGACGGGAAATCAGCATCAGCATTGACCAGACCCTTACCCAGGACGCCACCGGAACCATGGCCTGTCTGCAATGGGAGGCCCTGGGCATGCCCAGGGTCAGAACCCAGCTGTCTGTCAGTTATGTGGACCACAATACTTTGCAGATGGGCTTTAAAAACCCTGATGACCACAGATATCTGCGCAGCGCGGCCGCCAGATACGGCATGGTCTTTTCCCCGGCCGGGACCGGGATCTGTCATCAGCTGCACCTGGAAAACTTTGCTGCTCCGGGCAAAACCCTTATCGGCTCTGACAGCCATACCCCCACGGCCGGAGGGGTGGGCTCCCTGGCCATGGGAGCCGGAGGGTTGTCCGTAGCCCTGGCCATGGCCGGGGAACCTTATGTTTTAAACATGCCCCAGGTGGTCCGGGTATATCTGACCGGCAGCCTGACTGGACACGCCGGAGCCAAGGATGTGATTCTGCATCTGCTCCAGACCCTGAGCGTCAAAGGCGGCACAGGCCGGGTCATGGAATACTGCGGCCCGGGCGTTTCAGACCTGTCTGTGCCTGAAAGAGCCACCATAACCAACATGGGGGCTGAACTGGGGGCCACAACTTCCATCTTCCCCTCAGATGAAACCACCAGGCGCTTCCTCCAGGCCATGGGCCGGGAAAAGGATTTCCAGGAGCTGGGACCTGACCCTGACGCTGAATACGATCAGGAGCTGAAAGTTGACCTGAGGGCAGTAGAACCCATGGCAGCGGCTCCTCACATGCCTGATCTGGGCGTGCCTGTCCGCAGCCTGGACGGACTGAAGGTGGATCAGGTGGCCATTGGTTCATGCACCAATTCCTCCTACGCAGACATGAAAATCACTGCCCAGGTCCTTAGCAGCAGAAAGATCCATCCTGATCTTGATCTGCTCATTTCTCCCGGCTCCAAGCAGGTACTCAAGATGCTTTCCGCGGAAAACCTGCTGAACCAGATCCTGGACAGCGGAGCCAGACTTCTGGAATGCGCCTGCGGCCCATGCATAGGCATGGGCGGCTCCCCTGTTTCCGGCGGAGTCAGCGCCCGCACCTTTAACCGCAATTTTGAAGGCCGCAGCGGTACCCAGGATGCCTCCATATATCTGGTCAGCCCGGTGACTGCAGCCCATTGCGCCCTGAACGGGAAATTCACCTCGCCTGACACCTGGGGGCCGCCCCTTCCCAGGCCGGCACTTCCCAACAAAGTGCCCTCCATAAGACAGCTGTTCGTTTTTCCGGAAGAAAACCCTGAAAACCAGGTTGTGCGCGGCCCCAACATCGTGCCTCTGCCCAGGTTTGACCCCCTGCCCAGCCGACTGGAACTGCCCATAGTCATCAAGTGCGGGGACAACGTCTCCACTGATCATATCCTGCCCGGAGGTGCTGAAGTTACTGCCTTGAGGTCCAATATTCCGGCCATCAGCCGGTACATTTTTTCCAAGGTGGATGAAAAATTCCTGCAAAGAATCACTGCTGCCGGCCAGGGATTAATCCTGGGCGGTGAAAACTACGGTCAGGGGTCCAGCAGGGAACACGCTGCTCTGGGGCCCAGATACCTGGGGGTCAGGATTGTTCTGGTCAAATCTTTTGCCAGAATCCACAGAGCCAACCTGGTCAACTTCGGCATCCTGCCCCTGACCCTGGTAAATCCTGCAGACTACGACCAACTCGGGACAGACCGGACCCTGAGCCTGGACACCAGTTCCCTTCAGCCCGGGGCCCAAAGCATGCTCAGCTCTGATACCGGCCCGGACATCCCGGTGAAAAACGATTTGACTGCAGCTGAATTGAACATTATCAAGGCTGGCGGGCTGCTGAACCATGTCCGCAGCACAAAAACCGGCACTGCAGGCTGAAGCTTTGCTGCCGGTTTTTTCTTCTTATGCCTGAAAGCATTACCTGCTGAATTCAGGCCTGCTGGATCACCAAACTGCAATACGCCCTCTGGAACAGCTTCCCAGGGGCCTTAGAGAGGAAAAATATGCTTGATACCTTGCGAAACAATGCCCAATCCTGGATTGTTAAAGTCATGTTCGGGGCCATTGTCCTGGTCTTTGTCTTCTGGGGAGTCGGCAGCTTTACCAACAACCGGGAAGGGGTCCTGGCTGTGGTCAATGATCAGCCCATACTGATTAAAGAATACATCAGGACCTATGAGTCAGCCGTCCAGAATATCCAGTCCAGCAACCCCCGGGTCACAGCTGCTGACCTGAGAGAAATGCAGTTCAAGCAGCAGATTTTAAATCAGCTCATTGATGCTGCCCTGCTCACAGACAAGGCCGGAGAGCTGGGACTGACTGTAGCCAGTTCAAGGCTTCAGGAGGAAATCACCAGCCTGCCGGCCTTTCAGAGCGATGAAGACCAGTTTGATCCTCAACTGTACCAGGGTGTGCTCAGGGCCAACCAGCTCACCCCGGCCCAGTTTGAAAGGGACTTCCGCAGCAATCTGCTCATGCAGAAGATGGAGGAATATATTTCCCTGCCGGCTGTGGCTGACCAGAATTCAGCCTGGGACTTCTTCACCTATCTGCAGGCTCAGGTCACTGTGGATTATGCCTCGTTTTCCTGGCAGGATTATACAGATGACCTGGAAATCACAGACCAGGAAATCAAAGACTATTACCAGGAAAACAAATCCCGCTTCATGCTGCCTGAAAAAATCAAAATTAGCGTCCTTGAACTGACCCCTGAAAAACTTGCTTCTTATCAGGACGTCTCCTCTGAAGAAATCAACAGCTATTACCAGAAGAACACAGCAGAGTTCACCACAGAAGAACAGGTGGCTGCGTCTCATATCCTCATTTCCTTTCCCCAGGACGCAGACCAGGAAGAAAAGGACCAGGCCCGGGAAAAAATCAAGTCCATTCAGGCTGAACTGGATCAGGGAGCTGACTTTGCTGAACTGGCCAGGGAACATTCAGACTGCCCCAGCGCTGATCAGGGCGGAGACCTGGGCACCTTCAGCCGGGGACGGATGGTTCCCGCTTTTGAAGAAGCCGCCTTCAGCCTGTCACCCGGGGAAATCAGCCAGCCGGTCATGACCGAGTTCGGCTGGCACCTGATCAAGGTTACAGACCATATTCCTGAAGGTATCCAGGAGCTGGATCAGGTCAAAGATGACATCAGACTCATTCTTGGAGAAGAAAAGGCAGCAGAACAGCTTCCTGATCTCATGGATGACGTGCTTGAAATAGTTAATACCGGCGGCACCCTGGAAGAGGCTGCCTCCAGAACAGGAATTGAAACCCGAAGCACTGATTTCTTTTCCCGGGAACAGGGCCCTGCTGATTTAAACCTTCCTGACGATGCCCTGGACAAACTCTTTGATCTGGACCAGGGCGGGATCACCCAGACGCCCATCATGGTCCAGGATGGATATGTATTCGCCCAGATGGACCATATCAATGAGTCTCGCCTTCAGGACCGGGATGAGGTCAGGGAGGAGATTGTTCAGGCCCTGACCAGAAGCAAGGGCCTGGAAAAAGCCCGGGAAGAGGCGGAGAACTACCTGAAGCAGGTCAGAGAGGCAGGCCAGGATCTGCCTGAAGATATGCAGTTCAGCCTGAAGACAAGCAGTCCTTTCACCCGCCAGGGATCCATCCCCGACCTGGGCATGTCTGCGGAACTCAGCGCAGCCGCTTTTGCGGCTGATGCCGGAGAGTGGCTCCCCCAGGTCTTTTCTCTGGATGAGAAGGTCATTGTGGCCCGGGTCAGCCAGCACCTGCCTCCGTCCAGAGAAGACTTTGAAAAGCAGAAGGACCAGTGGATGCAGTCCACGTCCCGGATGCAGAAGCAGCAGATGTTTCAGGCCTATATCAAAATGCTTCGCAGCCAGGCGGACATCAGGCTGCTCAGACCGGATGTGGTTGAAAACTGATCATAATTCCGGCCGGGCTGAAGCCCGGCCGGATCTATTTCCTTGTTCAGGTTTTTCCCCTGCAGGTCATGACTGGGGCCGGACTCCATGACTATGCAGCCTGCATTTCTGTCCAGACTGATCCTGGATCCTCTGTCCCGCATCTATGCCCTGGCCGCAGGGCTGAAAATTCAATTCATGGCCTCCAGAGCCAGATCCCTGCCCAGGCCGGTCATTTCTGTGGGCAATATTTCCATGGGAGGCTCAGGCAAGACCCCGGTCACAGGATTTCTGGCCAGATATTTCTTTTCCCGGCATCTCTGGCCGGTCATCCTGACCAGGGGCTATAAGGCCCGCCCTCCTGCCTGTCCCTTTTTAGTAGATTCAGATTGCAGTCCCAACCAATGCGGAGACGAACCTCTCATGCTCTGCCGGACCCTCAAGGACAAAGCCTCCATAGTAGTGGATCCTGACCGGTTCAGGGCTGGACAGTGGGCAATGAACTCTCTAAAGCCTGGAATCTTCCTTCTGGATGACGGATTTCAGCACACCAGACTGTCCAGGGATCTGGACCTGGTCCTGCTCACCCCCCAGGATATCGGCCTGGGATGGAACCGGGTCTTCCCCCTGGGAACCTGGCGGGAATCATCCAAAGCCCTGGACAGGGCAGACATCCTGCTCATCAATCTCTGGGACTGCTCTTTGGAAAAAATCCAGGAGCAATGCCGGGCCAGATCTCTATGGGACCGGAATCAGGTGTTTTTTTTCCGAGTTGCCGCCACCAGCCTGAAAAATATGGACAGCGGCCAAATCCGGACCACTTTAGCTTCGCCCTATCTGCTGGTTACCGGACTGGCCGGACCAGACCGGGTCCAGCGCTCCATCACAGCCCTTATGGGGCATCAACCCCGTAAACATCTGCGCTTTCCAGACCATTGCGCCTTTGGCCCTGAAATCATGTCCCTTATTGCCAGCCAGGCCGCAAAGCAAAAAGTCAAAGACATTGTCTGCACAGCCAAAGACGCGGTAAAAATCGCACCTCAGCCGGGGCTGAACATCTGGGTGGCCCGCTCAGACCTGCACTTTGAACAGGACCAGCAGGACAGCTTCCTGGACCTGATCCAGAAAACCATCAACAACTGAATCACTTTGCTGAAAAACTCGAATATTTCCCTGCCGCCCGGCTTAAGCAGGTGCTTTTCACCCAAAGCAGCCGCCCCGGCAGGTCCATAACCCGGCTGAAAAATACCAGACATGCATTGCCCTGGACATCCTGAACCCTTATGATTTTGTAACAGTTCAGCCATTTGTATGAGGCACGGGGACTGGCTCTCCCAGCACTTGTTTTTCCTAAATCTGTGTTTACATCAATCGAAAAACAAGCGCTGGGGTGCCTGTCCCCTGCGCCCTTAAAAAGGGCTAAACTGTTACATGATTTTTTATATGCTCAAACCAGGCCCTTCTGAATAAAAGCCTTTCCTTTCCAGGCTGAGCAGACCAGGCAGACAGGCTTTTGCAGGGGGCTGGCAGGACAGGCAAGTTCCTGCCCCATGAATCAGCCTGGGAAGCATGTCAGATTATGCTGCAAAGCACTCACCAAAGGCCTTTTGGGAAACTTTTGGGTTTGAATTTTATCTGCAGAAGCAGTAAGCCCTGGAACTGACCATGGCATAACCTGTAGTCCGATCCGGTTTTAAACCGGAAATGGAAAGACCTTATGAGCAAAATAAGCCAGAAGAAAATCCTCAAGCTTTTCAAATCCGTGAACAAGCCTTTAAGCGCCAGGGAAATCAGGGATCATCTGGGTGTGGGCAAAAAAGAGACCAGAAATATCCAGGAGGCCCTCAAGGCACTGGCTGCGGCCGGCAAGATATTCAAGGCCAGAAAGACCTGGTGCCTGGTGGGCGAGCTTCCGGTCCAAAAGGCCACCCTGGAAGTCCAGCGTTCCGGGGTTGGCTTTGCTCTGCCCTTTGACAAAAGGCGCAAGGATATATTTATTCATCCCAAAAACTTCAATGGGGCCTGGCACGGGGACACGGTGCTGGTTGCAGTGCTCCCGGGCAGAAAGGGCAAAAACCCAGAGGGACGGGTGGTCAGGATTGTGGACAGACCCACCAGGTCCATCCCGGTCAAGATCATCAAGTCTGTGGGGCCGGGGCTCTTTCTGGGCCGCCCGGCCAATCCCAGGCTGGACTTCTCCATGATTCTTCAGGCAGAAGAGCAGGAGCCGGAAATTGACTCCATGGTCATTGCCGCTCCTCTGGAACAGATGGAAAGCGGTCTCTGGTCCGGTCGCCTGGAAACGGTCATGGGTCCGGAAGATCATCTTCCAGTCCAGGAAGAAATCGTCAAGCTAAACCACAACATCCCGGTAAAATTCCCGGCCCCGGTCCTGAGGGAGGCGGATGAACTGCCCTCAGACCCGGGACCAGAAGACCTGAAACACCGCCGGGATCTGCAGCACCTGCGGTTTGTGACCATTGACGGCTCCCAGGCCAGGGATTTTGACGATGCTGTGTGCATCATGAAAACCGGCCAGGGCTTTACCCTGCATGTGGCCATTGCCGATGTATCCCATTATGTGCATCCAGGCACCAGGCTGGACCAGGAAGCCCTGGCCCGGGGCAATTCCTATTATTTTCCCTTGTCTGTGGAGCCCATGTTTCCGGAAAACCTTTCCAACGGCCTGTGCAGCCTGAATCCAGGAGTGCCCAGGCTGGTCATGGTGGCGGAAATATCCTTTAATGCCCAGGGCAAAAGAATAAAAACCTCACTCTACCCCGGGGTCATCCGCAGCTTCAGGCGGCTGACCTATGCCCAGGTCAATCAGGGCCTGTACCTCAGGGATCCTGATACCATCAGGGAGCTGGAGGACATCCTGCCCATGCTGGAAAGCGCAGATGCCCTGGCCAGGCGTCTGCTGGACCTGCGCCGGCAAAGAGGAAGCATTGACTTTGACCTTCCAGAGCCGGAAGTACTTCAGAACATCCGGGACAACAGCCTGGAAATCAAGGCCAGAACCAGAAATTTCGCCCACCAGATCATTGAGGAGTTCATGCTGGCTGCCAACGAAGCTGTGGCCGAGTTTCTGGAACACAAACAGGCCCTGTTTCTGTACCGGGTCCACCCTCCGGCGGACAAAGACAAGCTGGATGCCCTGTTTAAACTTTTGGCCAATACGGATATGGGGCCGCAGCTCCCCAAAACCAGGGATCCCCGCAGTTTACAGGAGCTGATCAGTCTGTCCCGGAAGCATGATCTGGAATTTCTGGTCAGCAGGCTGGTGCTGCGCTCCATGATGCAGGCAAGATATGCCGTGGAAAATGATGGCCATTTCGGCCTGGCTTCCAGCTCTTACTGCCACTTCACTTCTGCCCTCCGGCGCTACGCTGATCTGGTGGTCCACAGGGCCCTGAAAAAAGAATTGGGATTTGATTCAGGCTTCAGGAGCAAATCAGCCAGCCGTAAAAAGACCGGAGAATCCTTAATTTCGCAGGACAGGCGGGCCATGAATGACGAAAGGTAAATCCGCAAAAGGGCGAAGACACTATCACGCAAACGAAAAGAGGGCTGG
>CAZHCY010000003.1:0-22515 GCA_964531185.1 uncultured Desulfovibrionales bacterium
AAAGGGCATGGCTTTCTGCCTGTCCCAGTATCTGCGCATGGTTTCAGGATCTGTCCGGCCCAGGCTCCGGGCATCACCCAGCTGAAGATAGCTGTAAGGACCATCAGCAAACAGAAAGGGAAAAAGATGTCTGAAAGCGTAGCCCAGGGGCCGGTCTTCCTGGCTTCTGATGGCCGCCAGCTGGTCGGAAAGGGCCTTGTTCAGTTCATGCTCTGAAAAAGAGGGATAAAGGACCATTCTGGACAGCAGGTTAAATATGTCGCCGGCATGTTCCGAGGGAAACCTGGCAGACATGCTGAAGCGGTCTCTGGCTGCACTGGCATTAATGGACGCTCCCCGGTCCTTGAGAAAGGCCTGGATCTGCTGGAAGTCCATGTCCCGGGTCTGTCTGGTAATGGTCCGGGCGGTGAGCTCCGGCAGTCCCTGGAGATCTCTGGACACAAGGCTGTTGCCTCCGGGCCAGGCAATGTTTACTGCGGTATGGGGAAGATGCCGGTCCTCAATGAGCACCAGGGTCCGCCCCTGGCCCAGATCCACCACCCTGGTCTTTGGCTGCTGTTCAGGTTCCTGCTGTCCAGGGATATGCCCGGGGCTTGAAAGATCCATGGCCCGGGCAAAAAAATCAGGCGCTATTTTGACTTCTTCGGGCAGCAGGACACTGACTCCCATACTCTCCGGACTCAGATACCGGTCAATTATGTTCTGCAGATCTTGTTTGGTGACCCGCCGCAGATTGTGCAGGTAATTCTGCATGGCCTGGGGATTGCGGATAAAAAGCTGATTGTAGCCCAGGGAAGCCGCCTTGTCCCCCAGGGTTTCCCTGGACCTTAAGACGCTTTCTTCAATATTGACCACAGCTCTTTGAATCTGTTTCTGAGTAAAGTCATCAGCCTTCAGAGAGGTTGTCACATCCATGAACCGGTTCCAGAATTTTTCCATTTCGTCCGGGTTCAGCTGGACATAGGTATAAAACAGGCCTGTGCGCTCCAGAGTCAGCACACTGGAAGAAATACTGTGCACAAGATCCTTTTGATACTTAAGCTTTGAGTAAAGCAGGGAGGTTTTGTCTCCGCCCAGAAGATAGGCCAGGACATCAGCTGCAGGGGTCAGGGGGGAGTTAAGGTCTGGAGCGGGCATGGCTATGGCCATATAGGACTTGTTCCAGGGGCCGTATTCCAGTCTGATCCTTTTAAGGGGCTGCCGGGGCAGCTGGTCATCAGGCTTAACCTGATCAGGCAGACGCCTGACCCCCCAGTTGTGCAGGGTGCCGAAAACCTTTTCCACTTCATCCAGAACCATGTCCGGCTCAATATTGCCGCTTACAGCCAGGACCATGGAGCCAGGCTGGTACAGTCTGGTTATGTAGTTTTTGAGATCTTCAGCCTTAAAATCCTGGACAGTATGTTCGTAGCCCAGAATGGGGTGTTCATAGGGGGTGTCCTTGAACATGACCGACTGCAGGGACTTGAAAATCCTGCTGTCCGGATTGTCCCTGGCCCGCTGGATTTCTGCCAGGACAACATTTTTTTCCTGTTTCAGCTCCCGGGGGTCAAACACTGAATTGAATATCATGTCGTTGAGGATGTCCAGGCCAAGCCGCCAGTTCTGGCTGGGCAGATCAATGGTGTATACTGTATAGTCAAAACTGGTTCCGGCATTGATGTAGCCGCCTGCTTCCTCCACCTCCCTGGCCAGCCGGCCCGGACCTCGTTTTTCTGTTCCTTTGAAGACCATATGCTCCAGAAAATGGCTTATGCCCTCTTCCCCAGGAAGTTCGTGCGCAGCCCCGGCCTTGACATAGAGCCTGCAAGAAACCAGGGGAAACCGCTGATCTTTTTCAATGATGACCTGCAGTCCATTGGACAGGGTGAAGTATTCCTGGGCATGAGCCATGGCTGAAAATCCTGTGCAGATGAAAAATGTGATTAAAAAAGAAATGACACCAGGTGACTGTTTCAGATCAGGCATCTGCTTATTCTCCCTTGGGTCCGGCTTTTTGTTCAGACCTGCCAAAATATTTGTTCAGAAGGGACCTGTCAAAGGCAGGAGTCATAAGTTCCCGGTCCAGACTGTCGGGATCACTGGAATAAAGCCGGACAAGATTATACAGATGATGAAAACTGTTTTCATCCATACGCACGAAATCCACAGCTGATCCCCTGGAGGAGCTGGAAACCACAATTCCGTCTATGTTAATGGAAATTCCGGAATTTAGCCGGATGCTCAGGGAACAGGGCTGATCCTGCACAAGCTCTGTTCTTTCTCCGGCCAGAAGGCCTTTGAGACTGATGTCTTTTGTGAGGCTTACCAGTTTTTTACCCTGTTGACGAATAACCACAGGCACCTTGATGCCTATCCTGGATCTTTTTCTTTTTTCCTGATTCATGGCTTTTTCAGTGCCTGGTTGTGGTTCAGGCTCGCATTGCCTGTCCCGGTTCCTTATTTGTCATTGCATATTCAAAAAAGAGGTTGTAGCCTGAGCCGCAGGTGCAACATCAAGACTGCATGCTCTAAAGGGCCTGTCCGAAGAGGGGCTGGAATCTGTCCTGGTAATTGATCTTCAGATCCGGTTTCGGGCAGGTCATGGTTATGTGCTTGGCAGCAGTTCAGCCATTTGCATGAGGCACTGGGACCGGCTCTCCCAGCGCTTGTTTTTCTAAGTCTGTTTCTTTTAAAAATAAAAAACAAGCGCTGAGGCGCCTGTGCCGTAACCGTTCAGGGGGTCCTCAATGCTGAAGTCGGCAGACCGGCATGGGAACTGTGCCTCGGCTTTGTACTGACTGTACAGGTGCAATTACATTTCGCGCTGGCAATTATTTTATTAGTGCAGGAAAAGGCTTGCGGGGACTGTCCCCATGCCGGTTCCCGCGCCCCCTGAACGGTTACCTGACTGCAGCAGCTTTCCTTAAAAAAGCCAAGACCGCTGCTGCGCTTGCAGGTTATTCATGGCCACTGGCAATACAATTTAGTTCCTTTTCATGTTAATGGCAAGCCGTCAGGCACGTCCAGGGACATCATAACCTGAAATTCTGCCTGGTCTGGGGGAAAATTCTTTGCGGTCATGTCCAAACATTTCAGAAGCAGGGGGTTGATATGGACTATGCAGGCCTTGTTCCAGCAGCTGATTTCATTCCCACTCAGTGGGGGTGGCTTTATTTTTTCCTGATACTTACCTTTATAATGCATCTGTTGCTGATGAACGTCATGCTGGGCGGGGGCATTATTGCCCTGGTCAAGCATATCAGGCAGGCCAATGCACCGTGTCCGGTGTGCAGGGATATTTCCCTCAAGCTGCCCTATAAAATCGCATTTACCATCAATTTCGGGGTGGCCCCTCTTCTGTTTCTTCAGGTGCTGTACGGCAATTTCATCTATGTCAGTTCCATACTCATGGCTGTGTACTGGATGGGAGTCCTGGGGCTGCTGCTCATTTTCTACTACAGCGCTTATATCTATGATTTCAAATATGAGCAATGGGCCGGGCTGAAAATCTTGTTTCTGGCCCTGATGGTGGTTTTCGGCCTGATCATCGCCTTTCTGTTTACCAACAACATGACCCTGATGCTCAATCCTGAAAAATGGACAGCATATTTTGAGAACAGGTCCGGGACCATTCTAAATCTCAGTGATCCCACTCTGATTCCCAGGTATCTGCATTTTGTAACTGCTTCCATTGCTGTGGCCGGACTGTTTATGGCCGTAACCTGGAAATTCAAGCAGGATCCCAGGGCAGGTGAATACATCCAGGAAGGTTTGCGCTGGTTTTCCTATGCAACACTGGTTCAGATAGCCATCGGCCTGTGGTTCCTCATCAGTCTGCCCCAGGAGATCATGCTTCTGCTCATGGGCGGGTCTGGTCTTTATACAGCAGTATTTCTGCTGGGGCTGGCCGGAGTGGCGATGATGCTCATTTTCAGTTTCCGGGGCCTGGTCTGGAGCACTGTGGCCGGGCTGATGTTCACCCTGGTCTTCATGGTCCTTACCCGGGACCTGGTCAGAACCGCATATCTCAAGGACTATTTCCATCCTTCAGAACTGACGGTTGTTCCTGAATACGCGCCGCTTTTCATTTTTATTGCCGTGCTTGCAGGCGGTCTGGGAACAGTGTTTTTCATGTTAAAGCTGGCCTTTGAAGCCGGGAAGGAGGCCTGATATGCAGTATCCAGTCTGGGAACTTTTTTCAGCCGGCGGCGGGTTGTGGATAGCCCTGGTTGCTGTTCTGCATGTTTTTGTGGCTCATTTTGCCATAGGCGGGGGCCTTTTTCTGGTGTTAACCGAAAAAAAGGGATACCGGGAAAACTCTCCGGCCATCCTGGAATATACCAGAAAACATGCCAAATTCTTCATGCTTCTGACTCTGGTCTTTGGAGCGGTGAGCGGGGTGGGGATCTGGTTCACCATTTCTTTGATCAGTCCGGCAGCCACCTCCAGGCTGATCCATACCTTTGTCTATTTCTGGGCCATTGAATGGGTCTTTTTCATGACTGAAATCGTGGCTGTATTTGTCTATTTCTATACCTTCAACAAAATGCGCCGGGACAGACATCTTCTGGTGGGCTGGATTTATTTTGTTTCAGCCTGGTTTTCCCTGTTCATGGTCAACGGGATCATAGCCTTTATGCTTTCCCCTGGTGACTGGCTGGAAAAAGGCAATGTCTGGCATGCCTTTTTTAATCCCACTTTCTGGCCGGCGCTGTTTTTCAGGACCTTCATCGCCCTGATGCTGGCCGGACTGTTTGGATTTGTCACCTCCTCATGGATCAAGGACAGCCAGCTCAGGGAAAAGATGGTGCGCTACTGTGCCAGATGGCTCCTTTTGCCTTTTGTTTTCCTGATCCTGTCAGGGCTGTGGTATCTGTCTGCCGTTCCTGAGGGGGCCAGGGAAATGATCACGGGCAGATCTCCGGAAATCGCGCTTTATCTCAATGCCTTTATCTGGCTTTCAGCCATTGTCCTTCTGGGCGGGCTGATCTTTTCCCTGCGCATGCCCGGAGCAGTCAAAAGGCCCATGGCCCTGGTTCTTCTGTTTATCGGACTTCTGTACATGGGCAGTTTTGAATGGACCAGGGAGGCCGGACGCAGACCATATGTGATCTATAAATACATGTATTCCAATTCCATTCCTGTTGAAATGGAGGACAGGGTCAATGAACAGGGGCTTTTGAGCCTGGCCCGCTGGACTGAGAACAAAACCGTGACCCGGAAGAATATGAATCAGGCCGGCAGGGAATTGTTCAACCTGCAGTGCTCCAGCTGCCACAGCGTGGACGGACCCTTGAACGATATCCTGCCGGTGACTGCCAAGTTCGGCATTTACGGAATGGATGCCTTTTTAAACGGCATGGGCAAGATCTATGAATACATGCCCAGGTTCATGGGCACCAGGGAGGAAAGAATGGCCCTGGCTCATTATGTTGCTGAGGATCTTCAGGGCAGGGAGGCAGAGGGACCGCGAAAAGTCGAGGTGGAGCCTCTGGTAACAGAGATTCCTCCGTTTGATCCGGATGAAGACGAGTATGTTCTGCTGGTCTGGAATACCCTGGGTTTGAAATGCATTTCAGACTGTGACGACTACTGGTCCTTGCTGCCTCCGGGCAATACTTTTTATGCCCAGCTTGTGCGCAGGGATTTTCTGCCTGAAATAGTGCTGGAAGGCGTGGAGCTCACCTACCGGGCGGAAGAGGGATTTGAAAATCCGGCTGATCATGTGGCCTTCTGGGAAAATGCAGAATCTCTCGTGGGCAGGGAGCTGCCCAGAAATATCAGCAAGAACGGACTGGGCCTGGAAGGCAGATTTACCCTGAATGAAGATCTGATGACCTATGTGGCAGCCGGTATTCCAGTGGTCCCGTATTCAGATGACGGCAGCATAAACCCGTATCCTTTCTTTAATGTGGAGGCCAGGGACAGCGAAACCGGGGAGCTGCTGGCTGAAACCAGGGTGGTGGCTCCTGTTTCTGCGGAAATGGGCTGCAAAACCTGCCACGGCGGGGAGTGGAGAGTGGAGAAAGGCATGGGCATTTCCGCCCAGACTGCCTCTGATGTGCTCAAGATGCATGACAGGCACAACAAAACCGATCTGTATGCCCGGGCCGAGGCAGGCAACCCTGTCCTTTGCCAGAGCTGTCATCCTGATCCCCTGCTTAATGCCGAAGGCGATCCTGAACTGCTCAATCTTCCTGCAGCCCTGCACGGCTTTCATGCCAATTACCTGACTGACAGGGAAGGAGCCGAGGCCTGCAATATCTGCCATCCCAGCAGCCCTGACGGTCTGACGGACTGCAAGCGGGGAGTGCATGTAACCACCATTGATCTGGACTGCACCCATTGTCACGGTACTCTGGAAGACCATGCCCTGACCCTGCTCAAAGGGGAATACCAGAAGGGCAAGACAGACAAAGCAGGCAGGCTCATGGCCCATCTAAAGCCAAGGCTGGTGGATTCTGTGGAAGAAATCAATCCCAGAATCCCATGGCACCAGGAGCCGGACTGCCTGACATGTCATGAGGATTACGGCCCGCCTGAAGATCCGGAAAACGTGAGTGCTTTCAATGTCTGGAACCAGGATGTAAGCGAGCTTTACCGCCTGAGATACGACCAAATGGGGCTCATGTGCCAGGGATGCCATGGAGCCACCCATGCTGAATATCCGGCTGTAAACAAGTTCGGACTGGACAGGGACAATGTCCAGCCTCTGCAGTACCAGGGAGAGCCGTATGCCATGGGAGCCAACAACAACTGCTCTGTCTGCCATATAGAGGAAATGGATTTTGAGGCCCATCATCCATTCATTCTTGAGGGAACCAGGAACAGAAGGCCTGGTTATTGAAAATCCTTCCAGCACCAGGGAAGGCTTTCACTGGTGCTGGAATCAAACCTGTGCAGAGGACCGGTCCATGAACGGTTTACTGATTCGCTGGCTGATACTGACCATAGCCATTATGCTCTGTGCCTATCTCATTGACGGCATTCAGGTGAGCAGTTTCTTTTCCGCTTTTGTGGCTGCTGCTTTTCTGGGTATTCTCAATGCTCTGCTGAGGCCTGTACTTTTATTGATCACCCTGCCCATCAATCTTTTGACTCTGGGGCTGTTTACCTTTGTTATCAATGCCGTACTTCTGATGATGGTTTCCGGGGTGGTGTCAGGTCTGGAGATCACCGGCTTCTGGTCAGCCCTGGGCGGGGCCCTGATCATCGGTATTGTCAGCTGGCTGGCCTCCAGTTTCATCAGCGACCGGGGGCGGGTGGAATATATTGAACTGAAAAAGAGGCGGGGACGCTGGGAATAACCGCTCAGGGAAACCTCTGCCGGCCAGGGGTGTCAGTCCTTTTGCCGGTTTACAATGCTGCATCCACCCTGCAGAAAGCAGTCAGCAGTATCCAGGACCAGACCCTGCAGGATCTGGAGATAATTCTGGTGGATGACGGTTCCAGTGACGGCTCAGTAGAGCTGGGCCGCAGTCTGGCCCAAAAGGATCCCAGAATCAGATTTTTCCCGCGCCCCAGGCAGGGGTTGGTCCAGACCCTGAATTTCGGCCTGAACAGATGCCGGGCCCGGTACATTGCCAGGATGGACAGCGATGATATCTCCCGGCCTGATCGTCTGCGCAGGCAGGCTGAGTATCTGGAGAATAATCCGGACACAGGTCTGGTTTCCGGGCTGGTAAATTATTCCGGACCTGTCCAGAAATATTTCGGGTATTATCTCCATGTCCAGTGGATCAATTCTTTGCTCACCCCGGAGCAGATCAGCCTGAACAGATTCATAGAATCCCCCCTGGCTCATCCTTCTGTGATGTTTCGCAGATCCCTCATTGACCGGTTCGGACCCTACCGGGCCGGACCCTTTCCTGAAGATTACGAATTATGGCTCAGGTGGCTGGAAAACAGGGTTAAAATGTCAAAAATCCCTGAAAAGGTTCTGGACTGGAAAGACCATGATCAGCGCCTTTCCAGGACAGACCCGGCCTATGCCCAGGATGCCTTTTTTCGTCTCAAGGCCGGGTATCTGGCTGCGTGGCTTGAAAAACACAACCCGTTCCACCCTCAGGTCTGGGTCTGGGGAGCGGGCAGAAGAACCAGGCAGAGGGCCGGGCACATCCTGGAGCATGGATGCCTGATATCCGGTTATGTTGACATCAGGGAAAATGCGGCCGGAAACCTGATCCATGGCAGACCGGTCAGGCACTTTCTTGACCTGCCCGGCCGGGATGAAGCCCGTATTGTGGTTTTTGTGCGCACCAGGCACGCCAGGGAAGAGATAAGATCCTTTCTCAGGTCCAGGGAACATGTGGAGGGCTGTCATTTTGTGATGGCTGCCTGAGTTCTGGTTTTTGCCCGAGGTATTACAGTATGTCTTAAAATCGTTAAAAAAGTTTGCTAAAATCAGTAAAATATATTAATGACCGAGAGATTTTATAAAGGTTTAAATTTTTTGGGGTAGGTTTTTGTATCGTTTAAATTTTAGCCATGTTCAGGAGGAGGAATGAAAGGCGCATTAAAGTTTGCGGCGGCTGTTCTGGCGGTTGTCTGTATGATCCAGGTATTTCACCAGCAGGTTCACGCTGCCGGTTTCGCCCTTTATGAATGGGGGGCCAGGGGACCTTCCATGGCTGGAACCATGATAGGAAGGGCTGACGATCCTTCGGCAGTGGCCTATAATCCGGCCGGCATCACGCAGCTGGAGGGTATTCAGACCATGGCCGGGTTTTCCGTGGTTTCTCCCAGCGGGGATATTGAAACTCCAGGTGCAGAAACCAGCATCAGAAGGAACCACTGGGTTCCGCCCCATGCCTTTATGACCTATGAAATGACTGACAAGCTGTGGCTGGGAATGGGACTTTATACCAGGTTCGGGCTGGGGACCGAGTACAGTGACGACTGGCCGGGACGCTACAATACTGTCTTTACCAGGGTCAGAACCGCTTCCTTTAATCCCAATCTGGCCTTTAAACTCACGGACAGTCTGTCCCTGGCCCTGGGGGCAGAGGTCATGTGGTTTGATTTTCATCAGGAAAAAGCCATCAATTCCTGGGCTCCCGGGGTAAGGGAGGCTGATATTGACGGCAAACTGGACGGAGACAGCTTTGGTTTTGGCGGCAACATTGCCCTGCATTACAAGCCCAGTGAAAGGTGGTCTCTGGGGCTGTTCTACAAAAGCAGGGTCAAGCAAAGCATCTCAGGAGATGCCAAATTTCATCGTCAGCCTGGAGTTCCCCTGCCTGGGCCCTATTTTCAAGAAACCTCAGCCAAAGGAGACATCACCCTGCCGGATTCCTTTGGACTGGGCATCATGTTCAGGCCGGTGGAGAGGCTGACCCTGGAGGCCAACGCCATTTACACCCTGTGGAGCACATATGATGAGCTGAAGATCAATTATGGCCGTGATCTGACTCCTGGCAGCCCCCTGGGGCCCACCACCAGCAGTGTCACGGATAAAGACTGGAAGGATGTCTGGCGGTTTCAGCTGGGGGCGGAATATAATCTGAATGAGTATATTGATCTGCGCCTGGGCTATGTTCATGACCAGATTCCGGACAAGGACGAGTATGCAGACTACATGACTCCCACCAATGACCGGCATATTCTTAATATGGGAGCAGGATTTACCTGGAAGAAACTGTCCGTGGATCTGTCCTATTCCTACCTGTGGTTCAGCAACAGAAGCATTGAGGCCAGGCCCGGGGACGGAATCATGGACAGCACCTTCAAAGATGGCAAGACTCATTTGACCGGCATAAGCCTGAGTTACAGATTTTAACCTGATCAAGGGCGCGATGTTTTGTCCGGCCCGCTGCAGCTTTTTTGCAGAGGCGGGCCGGATTCTTACTTTTAAAAGGCAGCATTTTTGCTGCTTTTTTTTTTATTCCCAGGTCCCTCCAGGACCCTTGGAGATCAGGCCTGAAGCAGTTTTTGCCTTGAACCGCAGCAGAAGTGGTAAATTTCATGGGTCGTGCTTGACTGATGCCCTGGGAGGCAGTAGCCTTTCAGGGGCATGGGTTTTAATTGAAGTCCGGCGTTTTTCACAGGAGCTTGCTGCTTAAGCGGCATTCATGCCTGGGCCTTCCGGGGCCGGCTTTTTTGCGCCTGGATTTTTGAGGGCATGCAGCCTGGTTCAAGCAGAAAAAACTTTGCCCGGTTTTTTCCATATGCCGGATTTTTCAGGTTTTGCTCTGGCTTTATAAACCTGACTGCAAAATTCGTAACAGTTTAGCCCTTTTCAGGGAAAGCAAGGCACCCCAGGGCTTGTTTATTTATGCAAGCAACATACCTTAGAAAAACAAGCTCTGGGAGAGCCGGTTTCAGTGCCTTATGCAAATGGCTGAACTGTTGGCAAAATTCAAAAAAAGGAAGCAGACATGGCTGTTGTTTATTTCTGGAATCTCAGGGCTTCAAGAAAAATGCCCTTTGATGCCCGGCTGAAGAAAATTCTCAAAAAACTTGACCTGGGCAGCATGCTGGAACCAGGGATGCTCACTGCTGTAAAAATTCATTTTGGCGAGGGCGGGACCACCGGGTTTGTGTCCCCCTTATGGGTCCGTCCCATTGTGGAGTTTATCAGAAAAACCGGTGCCAAACCCTTTCTCACGGACACCAATACCCTTTACATGGGCAACAGGGGAGAAGCGGTTTCTCACCATCTTCAGGCTGCAGTCCACGGTTTTGATCCCAATGTCCTGGGGGCTCCGGTGATCATAGCTGACGGGCTTAAGAGCAGCAATCAGAGAAAAATATCCTTTCCCGGCAAAAAGCTCCAGCAGTTCTATCTGGCCGGGGATATTGCGGACAGCGATTTCATGGTCAATGTCAGTCATTTCAAGGGGCATGAACTGGCCGGTTACGGAGGAGCCCTGAAAAACCTGGCCATGGGCTGCGCCACCAGACAGGGCAAGATGCAGCAGCATTGCGGACTGGGGCCTGATCTTAACCAGGACAAATGCGCAGGATGCGGAACCTGTGTGGAGGTATGCGCTCCAGGGGCATTGACCCTTGACAAAGACAGGGCGGTCCTGGATCAGGAAAAATGCGTGGGCTGCGCTTCCTGTATTCTGGCCTGCAGAACCGGAGCCCTGCAGATAAACTGGACAACCGAAGTCAATGATTTTCTGGAAAGGATGATGGAGTACGCTGCTGCCGCCCTGAGTCTTAAACCTGGAAGGACAGTGCATATCAATTTTGTTTTCAATGTCACCCCGGACTGTGACTGCCCGGGATTCAGCGATGCTCCCATCTGTCCGGACATCGGGGTTCTGGCCTCAGTGGATCCTGTGGCTCTGGATCAGGCCTGTCTGGACATGGTTAACAAAGCCCAGCCCCTTTTTCCCAGCAAACTGCCCCCTGAGACCAGGCCTGGAGATGACAAGTTCAAGCTGGCCCACCCGCGCACCAACGGTCCTTATTGCCTGGAGTATGCTGAAGAACTGGGAATTGGGACCAGAGAGTATGAACTGGTCAATGTTTGACAATCACTGTCCTGTAAATTACTGACAATAAAATTCTGGACAGACATGGCTGATTAAGGGTAAATAACCGTCATTTCCCTGAAGTACTTCAGGCCGGTTCAGAAGGGTGATTCTCTTTTCCTGGTTGGTCAGGAGGCAACAGTTCAGCCATGTGCATGAGGTGCGGCTTCCTGGCCGGAGGCATACAGCCCGCAAGAAGACTGGAGCTCCCAGAGCTTGTTTTTCTTAGTCTGTTTTTTGCATAAATAAAAGGCCCTGGGGCGTCCTGCCTTCCTTAAAAAGGGCCGAACTGTTACGTCAGGAGAAATAATATTTCAGGAGGTAAATAAATGGGCAGCCATAAAAAGATTGAAAGACACAAGGAAATTGACCGCCGCAGAAGGCGCAGGAAAAAGAGGCTGAAACAAAGAATCAGAGAAGCCAGAAAAAATTCAGGCAAAGATTAGCTCAACTGCCGGACAGACTTGCTGCCCGGATGTCTGGATCATGATTCTTCTGGTCTTGAGTGTCTCTGGTTTTCCTCATCAAGCAGACCCCATGATCAGGCTTCAGGGGTTTGCTGTCACGGACCTGACCATGAATCAGGCCCGGATTTTCTGCAGGACGGGCAAACAGTTTCATTGACATGATTTTATTCAGTTTTAAATATACAACTCAAATTCACCTGCAAGGAGGAAATTTTCATGCCTATCTATGAATACAGGTGCAGCGACTGTCAGCAGGTCTTTGAGGAGTGGCAGAAGGGTTTTGAGGATCAGCAGAAAATCTGTCCGGTCTGCGGCGGGCCATCCACCCGCCTCATTTCCAATTCAGCCTTTGTTCTCAAGGGCAGCGGCTGGTATGTTACAGATTACTGCAACAGAAACGGTGCTTCAGGCAACGGGGACAAAAAGTCCCAGAGCAGCGATAATAAGTCCGAGACCTCCCAGAAGTCATCTTCCGCAGATTCAGGAAGCAGCACCACAGCAGCCTCTTCTGATTCTTAAGCGCAGTGCGCTGAAAAGGGCAGCCTTCAGGCTGCCTTTTTTAATATTGAACCAGAGATTGTTTCAAACAGATGATAGAAAGATATACCAGAAAAGAAATGGGGGCCATATGGACCCTGGAAAATCGCTTCAGAGTCTGGCTGGAGGTGGAGCTGGCCGTCTGCCGGGCCTGGAATGAAATGGGTGTGATTCCGGATGAGGACATGGCAATCATTTCTTCCAGGGCTGATTTTGATCTGCAGAGGATTCTGGAGATTGAGGAAAAAACCAGACACGATGTCATAGCCTTTCTCACAGCTGTGGAAGAAAAGGTCGGTCCTTCTGCCAGGTTCATCCATCTGGGATGCACTTCTTCGGATATTGTGGATACAGCCAATGCCCTGCTTCTGCTGCGGGCCGGAAAGCTCATTGCCCGGGCCCTGGACAGCCTGATTGACACTTTGTCCAGACTGGCCAGAAAACATCAGGGCCGGCTGGTAATGGGCAGGACCCACGGCATTCATGCTGAGCCCACCAGTTTCGGCCTGAAGCTGACCGGGTTTGCCTCTGAATTCAAGAGACACCGGCAGAGGTGGCAGAGAGCCCTTGACAACATCAGGTACGGCAAGATCTCCGGAGCAGTGGGCACTTATGCTCATCTTGATCCCCGGCTTGAAGAGGCAGCCTGCCGCCGCTTAGGTCTTGAAGCGGAACCAGTATCCACCCAGATAATCCAGAGGGACCGCTATGCTGAGTATTTCACTGCCTTAGCCCTGCTGGGCGGGGGGATAGAAAGGCTTTGCGTGGAGCTGAGGCATCTGCAGCGGACCGAGGTCCTGGAAGTTGAAGAGGGGTTTTCCAGGGGCCAGAAAGGTTCATCTGCCATGCCCCATAAAAAGAACCCCATTTCAGCTGAAAACCTGACAGGCCTTTCCAGGCTGCTCAGGTCCAATGCCCTGGCTGCCATGGAAAACATGGCCCTGTGGCATGAGCGGGACATCAGCCATTCCTCTGTGGAAAGGGTGATCATGCCTGATTCCACCATCCTGGCCCACTACATGCTCACCCGTCTGGATGGCCTGATGACCAGTCTGAAAATCAGGCCCGAGTCCATGGAAAAGAATCTTAACCTGTCCATGGGCCTGCATTTTTCCCAGAGAGTACTCATGTCCCTTATTGAAAAGGGAATGCAGAGGCAGCAGGCCTATGAACTGGTTCAGAAGGAAGCCATGTACTGCTGGGAGAAAATGACTTTCTTTCCGGACAGGATCAGACAGAACGACAGGATAACCAGCCTGTTGACATCTTCAGAGCTTGATGCTCTTTTTGATCCCAGGTATTATTTAAAATATGAAGGCCTGATAATGGACAGGGTGCTCAAGGATGGATAAAGCCTCATTAAAGTCTCGACTGGCCAGGCTGCTTTATGAAAAATCATACCAGGAAGGGGACTTTACCCTGACTTCCGGGAAGAAAAGCGATTATTATTTTGACTGTAAACAGACCGCCCTTCATCCGGAAGGCTCATATCTTCTGGGCAGAATTCTTCTGGATATGATCAATGACAAATTCATAAGTATCCAGGGAGTGGGAGGCATGACTCTGGGAGCGGATCCCCTGGTCTCTTCAGTATGCCTGCTTTCTTACCTGGAAAACAACCCTCTGCCCGGATTTATTGTCCGCAAGAAATCCAAAGGTCACGGCACTGACAAATACCTGGAAGGCATGGGCAATTTTGAGCAGGGCTTCTCTGTATGTCTGCTGGAGGATGTGGTTACCACCGGCGGAACCCTTTTGACCTGCTGTCGGAAGGTCAGGGATGCAGGTCTGGATATCCGCGGCATACTCTGTGTCCTGGACAGGGAAGAGGGCGGCAGGGAGAATATTGCCAGGGCAGGCTATCAATTGCGGTCAATTTTCACAAGAAAAGAGCTTGTGCATGAGGCTGGGCGCTAAACAGATTACTTTGCTTGTGCTGACTGGGCTGGGGCTCACCCTCTGGGGATGTTCAGCCAGACAGGCTGAACATTTTTTATGGCCGGATTCAGACGATCCTTACCTGAGGATCACCAGGAAATGGAGTGCCTCCAGAAATATTTACTCAGGTCTGGAAACCAGGCTGATTGCCCATGTCACTTACAAAAGCCCGGACTGGACCAGGGCTTATGCCCGGAAAAAGGCCCGGGTATACGGGCTTGATCCGGAAGAAACACAGGAAAGTCTGCAGATTTTTTCCAGACACCTGGAGGAGGAAACTGAATTTTTTGTTTCCCTGTACAGTCCGCAGCCCAAAGCCACTGAGCTGGGATTCAAAGACTCTGCCTGGAAAGTTTATCTGCAAACCGCCCAAGGCAGAAGAGAACCACTGGAGATTCGGGAAGTTCATCAGTCTCTGGTTACCCTTCAACCCTTTTTTCCGTATGTAGAAAAATGGCACCAGAATTATGTGCTCAGATTTCCCGGATCTTCTCCGGAATCAGCTGCCCTTGTGCTCACAGGTCCGCAAGGCAGGGCAGAATTTATATGGTAAAAAAGAATGCAGCCTCAATCCTGCTGCTGGTTATAGTGCTTTCAGCTCAAAACCTCTGGGGGCAAGGCTGGAAAGTGCATCTCACCGGCAACAACCATGCACCGGAAACAATTCTGGCAGTGGATAAAAACAGTCAGAATTTTCTTGTTTTTTCCAATGAAAGTCCTCTGCACAATGAACATACCTGGCAGTGCACTACAGGCCAGGCTCAGGGCACAAAAATGCTGGAAGGAGATTTAAAGACTCCTGAAGGCATCTATTTTCTGGAAAGAAAGATTACAGCCAATCTTCCTTATGATCTGTACGGCAAAATGGCTTTTACCCTGAACTATCCCAACCCGGTTGACCGGATTCAGAACAAGACCGGGCACAGCATCTGGATCCACGGCCGGGGCAAAGAAGTGGTCCCCTTTGATACTGAAGGATGCGTGGCCATGGATATGCAGTATATGCTGGCCCTGGATGAAAAGGTGGATCTGATGAAGACGCCGGTGGTCATTGCTGAGGATGTCACCTGGGAACCTGTTGAAACCACTGGCGGAGAACTGGAAAAAATAGCCCGGCTGAGTCAGGACTGGGCCAGGAACTGGCAAAGGGGTTCGCAGGATTATTTTGATCATTACCATCAGGATCTTTATCCCTTGAGTTCCGGACAGAGTTTCAGCGGTTTTCGCAACTACAAGCAAAGGCTTTTCTCCAGATATGACTGGATGGATGTTTACATAGAAGATCCCAGGGTTGTGGCAGGACCTGATTATTGGGTCAGCTATTTTGGCCAGGTATTCAAGGCCCCGGATTTTTTTTCAGCCGGGGTCAAAAGGCTGGACTGGAAAAAAGATGAAAATAATCAATTCAGAATCGTGGGTGAAGAGTGGGGATATTATCCGGATGACCAGCTTAAGCAGAGATATGTGGAAAGCGTAAAACATGAAATATACAGCCTGATTGCCAGATGGAGAAAGGCCTGGATTGCCGCGGATCTGGAAGAGTATGCGCAATTCTACCATTCCGGCGCTGTTCAGAACAATCTAACCGGCCTTGAGGACATCAGGGCGCATAAACTTAAACTCTGGAACAGCAAAGGGCTTGTGCCGGAAAAGATCGACATCAGAGATATTGAAATTTATGTTGAAAATAACGCCTTCAGGGTGGAGTTTGTTCAGGATTATGTCTCCAGCAGTGGATATTCTGATTACGGCCGCAAGACCATGATGGTGGCTCCTGTTGGGGATGAATGGCAGATTCTGTCTGAAAGCTGGAGAGAGATGGGTTGAGAACCGGCAAATACAATATAATTCTGATGCGGGATGATACTTCGGTGCGCACTTTCAGGCTCAGTCCCTTCAGCATCAAATTTTTCATTGTTTTCTTTCTTCTGCTTCTGGCCATCTCTGCAGGCGGGGTGTACTACAGCTATATTCTGTATCAGGAAAACCAGAACACTTTGCATTTGTATCATTCTTCCGCAGAAATGCTGGAACAGGCCCGCAAGGACTTGATACGACTTGAAAATATTGAAGAAATGATGCTGTCCTTTGACCAGCAGAATCAGGAATCCCTGCTGGCTGCCCATGAGCATCAGGAAAAGCCTGATGCCCCTGAAGTGGACCTGGCAGACATTTTTGATCTGGTGGATAAAAATGTGGTGAGCATTTCCAATGTCCAGGTGTCATTTTTGGATGCAAAGATGCGGGTCCAGCTGGAAATCAATAATCTGCTCAGTGAAGAGGCGGTAGCCGGCAGGATATATCTTTTTCTCATCAGAAACGACGGGGTGGGAATGAACCTTGATCTCAGGAATGAAGATCTGAGTTTTGCCATTAACAGGTTTAAAAATATTGATGTGACCTTTGATATCCCGGAGCTTCTGGAGCAGGAAGACATTTTCGCCCTGAGGGTGAAAGTGGAAGACGAGGAAGGACAGATCCTTTATAATAAAACCTTTCCTGTTTCTCATGTGGCCATCTGATGAATCCCTGAAGCCGGGGTCGGGTTCACTAATCATGCTTTGATTGCAGATCCTGAGAACGCTTGATCCTTCCCTGGCCGGCTGCAGGCAGAAATCCCTGAGTTTCAGTCAGAAATCCCCTTGATCTCTTGAAGATATCCAGTAAATTTTCCAGAATATTCTGGTATTGTTCAAAAAACCAGGCAGTCAGTATTTATCCGTGACAGAGTTTTTTGTTAATCTTCCCTTGAGCTATATTGAAACAGCTCCCAGCCATTTTGATCTGTTCGTCAGGCATGAGCTCAGTCCCGAACTGGGGCTGGACGCCGGCAGCATTGACGAGTTCGGTTCTGAGCGGCATGCCCGCTGCCGGCAGGCTGTTTCAGGGGCCGGGGTCAAGACTTCGGTGCATTTCCCGTTCATGGACCTGCGTCCGGGCAGCCCTGACCGGCTCATCCGCCAGGCCAGCCTGGAAAGACTGGAAAAGGCTGTTCAGGTTGCCCTGCCCTACAGTCCTTCCCATGTGATTGTTCATTCCGGGTATGTGCCCGGAGTCTGCGATGAAAACTATTCCAGCTGGCTTGAAAATTCAGTAGAGACCTGGATCAGGATTCTGGACAGAGCCCCTGAGCTGAATTTTTACCTGGAAAATGTTTATGAGCAGGATCCGGTCCAGGTCAAGGACCTGCTGGCTGAGCTGGGAGGCAGGCTGGGATTCTGCTTTGATATCGGCCACTGGCACAGTTTCGGCCGGGGCAGCCTGAACAGGGATCTCCCTTTATGGCTGCAGAACCTGGGGCCTTATCTGGGCCATCTGCATCTGCATGATAATGAAGGCGAAAAGGACCAGCACCTGGGGCTGGGCTCAGGCAAAATTCCTTTTGTGGAGCTTTTTGCAGGGCTGGAATTTCTGGACCTTTCACCCACCTTTACCCTGGAACCCCATTCCCTGGAGGATTTTGTGCAGAGCCTGAACTACATCCTGAAGCATAAATACTGGTTCAGCAGGCTCAACCTGCGCAGACAGGACTTTGATCACCTTCAGCAGGTCTATTCTGCCCTGTCCGGGCGAAGCTGATTTTTTTTGCTTTGCAGACATGGATCCTGGCAGTGTTTCCAGGACCTGGGGTGTAGCCATTCAGGGGGTCTAAACGGCCATTGCCTGCGTCCGGCACAGGGACTGTCCCCCCATGCCGGTTTCCGCGCTCCCTGAATGGTTACCCTGGAGTCCTGCTTTGATTCATGGGCTGTTCAAAAGGGCCGGACCGGAATCAGGCCGGTCATTCCCGGGTTCATTCAACCAGGAAGGCATGAGCCTGAAGTCATGTCCGGGCCATATGAGCCTGAAACTGTGCAGGTGCATGATTCTGCTTTGTGCTCCTCCGTATTTCAGGTCCCCGATTACAGGATAGCCTTTTTCAGCCAGGTGGACCCTTATCTGATGGGTTCGGCCGGTGCTGATGCTGACCATGAGCAGGGAGCGGTCCTGGTTCTGATTCATAAGGCTGACTCTGGATATTGCCGGCCTGCCCTGGGGGTTTGTTCTGACCCCGTGATGATCCCTGATGAGCCGGTCTTTTATTTCCAGCTCCTGCCAGGGCCATCTGCCCTGAACCAGGGCCAGATAAATTTTCCGGACCGAGGGATGGGCCCAGATTTTCTGCATCTGGCGCAGCCAGGAATAGGAAAGGGCAAACAGGATCAGGCCGCTGGTGCCGCGGTCCAGTCTGTGCACCGGGGTGGGCTGGAAAGAGGCCTGGGGATAAAGGGCATGAACTCTCAAGGTCAGACTGTGGTCATGGCCTGTGCCGGAGTGCACGGGCAGATTTCCCGGTTTATTGACCAGCAGAAAATCTCTGGTTCTGTGCACTATGTCCACCGTCTGGTCCCTGGACTGGTCCAGGCAGGGAGCGGGCCGGTCAGCAGGCTTGTAAGGCGGGATGCGGACCATGTCCCGGGCGCGCAGCCTGTGAAAAGGCCTGCACCGTTTTTTGTTGACCCTGACCTGGCCTGTTCTGATAAGGCGCATCAATCCTGATTCCGGAAAGCTTTGGCCCATTTTCCTTTTCAGGTAGGACAAAAGCTTCTGACCGGATTCTTCAGGTGTAACCAGGCAATTCTGGACCTGGAGCATGCGGGCTCCCTGAAGTTATTCTTCCTGGGTCATTTCCTGGGGATCGATTTTATAGCCCAGGATTATGGACCGTTTTTTCTGCAGCCCGGTCAGGCCTGGATGAGTATTGACCAAAACCACCAGTTCCGGCTGTTCATCCCCGTCAATGTCATTGACCCCGAAATCCACCACATTAGCCCGGATCTTTCGGGTATGCCAGTGGACGCTGAGCCCGATTTCATCCCAGAACAAGGCCCTTATTTCCCCCTCAGGAAAGCTGCGGTACCGGGCAAAGACCCTGCTCAGGCCGGCGTAATGCCTGTGCCCCAGCAGGGTATACGGGCCCCGGGGGCTGAATTTTACAGGAAGCAGCCTGGTGGGGATATAGTAATAGCCAGGGTCACTGTCCTTGCTTTCTCCAAGGCCCGGCATGCTGTCATGGACTTCAATGCCCAGGCTGGAGCCTGAGTATTCTTCTGTGGTGGCATACAGCTGTCTGTCGGCATTATCAAAAACCTTGAGCACATCATTGTCTGAGATGACCACCAGATGAGTGTCCTGGTAAGGATAATAAGCAAAATTAAATATATTGGCCTTGGGGGGCAGGCTGATGCCTCTGCCCAGCTTCGGTCCTGAATCGGTCATGTTTACCATTTGAACGGAATCAGGCCTGAAAAGCCTGCTTCCGGGAGCAATTTTCTGGCCCACCGGTGCTTCCCGGTATTGAGGAGGCAGGATGGCTGTATTCAGGAAAAAAGGGATTCTTTTGTGTAAAAGTTCAAACTGGTCATTTTCAAAGCCCAGGATGAAGGACCTGGCTGTTTCGTCCTGGATGGCTGAGACAAGGATTTCATCACTGCCGTCATTGTTGATGTCATGAGTGTTGATGTTCAGGCACTGGTAAGTCAGCGGGGCCTGATATTCAGTGATGGATTTCAGCTTGTTGTCAACAACCTTGAATGCCTGGACAGAGGTGTCCTTGAGGAGAAAAATAACCTTCTGCTCATGCCCCGGGACTGTTCCCACGGCGATTCCTCTGGTGCTGAAGGGCAGGGTTCTGCTGCGCCACCTTCCGGCAGCCTGGGGATCATCTTCAAACTTGAAATGAGGGCTCTGGAAGACATCTTCTTCACCCGGGGGAGAAATGTCCTGATCCCGGGCCACAGGTTCAGGCCGGGCTGAGGCTTGTTCCCGGCCCTGGATATCCGATACCAGCTCTGCTGCCACCTGCTCCAGAGCAGGTATCAGGTCTGAAAGTTCAGGCTGCCTGACATAAGGCTCAAACTCGCGGTCTCTGCTGGCAATATTGACGTTCAGGGCGGCTTCATGATCCAGGATGGTTACGTTTCCATATATCAGATAGTCAGCATTAAGCGCTGTTTTGGCCTTCAGGGCCTGTTCCCGGGTTTCTGGCTCCGGGATGGAGGCGGCATTGATTTCACCTGGTGCAAGGGCGGCGACTTTTCCGGGTCTTGTAACCCTGGAACTGAGCATGGACTGGATGCCCTGGGACAGATACTGATATTTTTGAGGGCCGTGAACCTGGAAAGGCAGGACAGCCACTGTTTCAGGGGATTGAGCCGGGAGTTCCTGACTGTGAACGAGCAGGAAGGCTGCCAGCAGGCAAAAGATCTTCAAGCGCATGGTGAATCCTCCAAATGGGGAGTTTTTGCAGGCTTTTAGCGGATAAATCCGTTTTCAGGGGGCCATCTGTTTAAAATATTGCCGGCTGCTGCTGCCATGCCGGGAAAATAAGAGCATAAAGAAAAAGACAGTGTAACGTCTTGCTTTCCTGAAAAAAGGAGTAAACTGTTACAACGGGTTTTATTTTCAGGACAGGACCTGAATTTGTCAACCAAATTGTTTTAAGAGCATTTGACCCGGACCAGACTGAAATCCGGATGCCTGGCTGAAAATCCCGGCAAAGGTCTTATCCCGGGGTCTGAGGCTGATTGCAAAAGCAGTCTGGATGCAGGAAACAGGGATCAGTATCTGCCCTGATTACCCCTTTACTATGCAACATATTTTAGGCAAAGACATTTTTTCCCGGTGCAGGGAATTTCAATTGCCTTAAAGTTTTGCCCGGGCTGGGGCTGAATGTTCACTAACAGTTCAGGCCTTTTCAATGTATAAAAGTACTCTTCTGAAATTCTGAAACTTGGACATGATGCCCATGCCAGACAGCCATCAACAGGGCCGGACCAGATACTTCCGGCTCAACTGCAGCCGCCGGGACAAAAACGCGGTGCTGGAAATGCTTTGCAGGGAAGGCTTTGACCCTGTTCCGGCAGCAGGCCTGGACAACGTCATGCAGGTCAGCAGGCAGCCTGTTCCCCTGGGAGCCAGCCTGGCCAATTATTTCGGCTTCATATATATTCAGGATTTGTCCTCAATGCTGCCTGCCCTGTGGCTTGCTCCTGAACCGGGAGATGCGGTTCTGGACATGTGCGCCAGTCCTGGGGGCAAGACCTGCCAGCTGTCCGCAATGACCAGTCCAAGGGGTATTGTGGTGGCCAATGAAGCCAGCAGCACAAGGCTTTTGACTTTAAGGGCCAATGCCGGACGCCTGAACCTTTTTAATACAGTCACTTCAGGATACCCTGGGCAGAACATGGGCCAGGGCCTGAAAGGATTTTCCCGGATACTGCTGGATGTTCCCTGCAGCGGCTGGGGCACTGAGAATAAAAACCCGGGGGTGAAAAAAATCTGGACCAGGGAAAAAGCCGCTTCTTTGACTTCCTTGCAGCGGATGCTGCTGGAATCCGCATCCAGGATGCTTTTGCCCGGGGGCAGACTGGTGTATTCCACCTGCACCACCAATGAAGATGAAAACGAGCAGCAGGTCAGATGGGCCTGTCAGGAGCTGGGCCTTAAGGCTGATGATGCTGGTATTGATTTTTTTGAGCGCCTTCCTGCTCCTGACTGTCACCGATCAGGTCCGGGCATGGTCAGAATTTTTGGGGCCCGGGCCGGAGCTCAGGATTTTTTCATGGCTTCTCTGAAAGCCGGGCAAAAAAAAATCCAGGTTCAGGATTCAGCCCTGAAACAGGACAGAAACAGGCAGGACATGCTGGACTGGCCTGAGGGGGTTAAGCCTCTAAAACAGGGGAAGCTTTGGGTTTTTCAGGAAAATGTGTTTTTTGTGCCGGATAAAGCCTGGCAGTATACCTTGAGGAATTTCAGATTTCAGGGCACTTATGTGGGAAGGGTCAAAAACACAAAATTTCTGCTCAATCCCCGGGCCCGGACCCTTCTTCCTGATGCCGGGGATGGACCCTGTTTTGTGTGTGAAGACCTGGACCTGGTCCAGGGGCTGGTTCAGGGCAGAAGTGTAAGCATTGAGACCGGAAAAACCGGGATGCTGGGATTGTACTGGAACAATCTGGGGCTGGGCTGGCTGAAAATCAGAAACCGCAGGGGGTTCTGGTCTGACAGATAGTAACAAGAGAGTTAAAAGTTAAAGGTAAAGATAAAGAAATCAGGCTGTTGAAGCTGAT
>CAZHCY010000004.1:0-6409 GCA_964531185.1 uncultured Desulfovibrionales bacterium
ATGCTCCCTCCGCATCATTATCAGCTTCAACAGCCTGATTTCTTTCTCCTTACTTTTAACTTTCAACCTTTAATTTTAACTCTCAAGATATGCCTGTATTTGCACATTTGTGCAGGCAGGTGCACAGCATAAAGTGCACATGTTTTCTTTGACATGGTAAGTATCTGGAATCATGTATTATTTGTTTTGGCACATGAGATGCTAAGGTGAAATAACATTAATTAATTTTTTTAGGAGGCAACAAATGAAAAGTTCAAGGTTTTTTGGAATGGGGCTTTTTCTGGCGGTATCACTTATAATTATGGTTTCACCGGCCATGGCCAGAGGCGGTGGGGGTTTTTACAGTCAGGAATCTGGGAACGGTAATGGATATGCTAACTGCCCGGCAGAAAGTCAGCTCAGCGAAGAGCAGAAGGAACAGTTTTATCAGCTGATTGAAGAGTACAGGGAGAAAATGTCTGCTGCCCGGCAGGAAATGGCAGCTGCCAGGGCAGAATTGAATGCACTTCTGGACGATGCTGATGCAGATTCAGCTGAAATTCAGTCCCTGAAGGACCAGTTGAGCGCTTTAAACCAGGCAATGTTTGATGCCCGGCTGGATCATTGGGTCAGTTTGAGCAGAGAGTTTGGAATTACTCCATCCGGTCTGAAGCAGGCCAGGGCTGGTCAGGGCTGGAAAGGACATGGCAGGTATGAAGCCCGGGGCAACTGTCCCAGGGGCAGCCGGTAAGATTCCACTGCAAAAATAGTTTTTGCAGTCACAGGAGTCAGGAATCAGGAGTCAGTAAAAACAAAGACTTATGGCGATGTTTTTTGATGAATCCTGTAATCCCCGATTTTTGCAGGCAAATCCTGTAAATCAACAAGCAAGAGACGAAGCATAAAAAAATCCCGGCCCAGGCCGGGATTTTTTTATGCTTCCTGCAGCCGGGGAAGACGGACATAAAGATGCGTTCCCTCTTCTCTGGAAGTGGAGAAGGTGATGTCTCCGTGATGAGCCCTGGCCATGAGTCTGGCGCTGAAAGTGCCAAGTCCTGTGCCTCTGGTTTTGCCTGCAGTGGTGTAGCGCTCAAAAAATCTGTCTCTGATCTCTTCCGGAACTGTGCCCTGGTTGTGTATGTCAATATTCAGATTCTCTTCCTGGGGGATAATGTCTACAGATACAGTGGTGCCTTCCGGGGCTGCTTCAAGGGCGTTGGTGAGCAGGTTGGAAAGCATGGCCAGAATATGGCGCTGTTCCAGGTAAACCTCCAGGGAATCGCTGTCAGAAATTTCAGTGCCGTTGACCTTAACTGCAATTTCAAGATTTTTTGGCTTGCTGTATCGGGCGGCTTCCTTTTTCAGGACCCGCATGACTTTCAGCAGGTCAAAGCGTTCTGGAACCAGATTGTAGGTGCCCTCCTCCATTTTGAACAGATCCAGGGAATGATTGATCATGTTCAGCATGCGCTGTCCTGATTCATGGATATGTCGGGCAAAGTCCTTCTGTTCAGGGCCAAGTTCTGGATCATCCAGTAAAAGATCAGACAGGCCGATTATACCGTTAAGAGGTGTTTTCAGGTCATGGCGAACGATTCTTTCCACATCCTCCCGCAGTCTTTCAATCCTTTTTTCCTCGGTGATGTCTCTTTCCACGTGGACCATCTGCACAGGGTTGTTGTTTTCGTCAAAAACCGGCCAGGCTGAGACTTCCACGTACTGGGTCATACCCTTGTCTGAGCTGTGCTCATGTTCAGCCACAAAGGGCCGGCCAGAGGAGAGATATTCCTGAATGGGGCAGAAGTGTTTTCTGCCCCGGCAGGGCTGGTTCAGACCGTGGGTAATTTCATAACAGGGTCTGCCCAGAACCTGGGACAGGGTCTGGTTATGCTTGTCAAGAAAAGCCTGGTTGGCATCCAGGATGGTAAAGTCACTGGTGTCCACCAGGGCAATGGATTCAGGCATGCTGTTGAGGATGGTCTTGCTGAGCATCTCAGACCGTCTGAGTTCCCGGGTCCTTTGCTCAACAAGGTTTTCCAGGTGGTTTTTATAGTTTTCCAGTTCCTCATGATAATTGCCCAGTTCCTCATCCCGGTGCTGCATGGCCTGGGAGAGCAGACCCACTTCATCTTTTCTCATGATTCCAGGATACTGGGGAAGCTCCTGGCAGCTGGTTTTGTTGATGCACTCAGTGAGTTTGAACAGGTCAAAGAGGTAAATATGGCACACCCGCCATACAGCAAAAACAAAAAGGGGCAGAAACAAAAGAAGAATTACGGCGCCAATGCCCAGGATATAGGTAAAGCCGTCCCTTAAGGATTTAGTGGAAAAAAAGACGTCAATTTTGCCCTGCACATCTGGTTCAGCACCAATGTCTGTGGAAAGAAGCTGTCCATCCATGTCACCACTTTGCATGAGCAGATTCTGGTTCTGGTCATAGACGGCCACTCCCTGGATGGCATCGTAGGAGATTATGGCCTCTATCTGCTCCCTGAGTTCCAGGTAGTTGATATGCTTTACCGGCTGGATCAGAGAAATTGAAGCCAGAATCATGTGGGAGCGGATATTGTCTTCAAAATTCTTTTCAAGAAACCGGTAGCCCAGATAAAGACTGGCAAAAGCTCCTGCCAGGGTCACAAAAGTAGCAAGCAGAGCAATCCACAGGGAAAGCCTGGTTCTCAGAGATTGATGAAATTTCATGGATGTCTGTAAAAAAAAGCAGGATCAGGAGCGAATCTCCTGGGCCAGCTCCTGAAAGATTTTTTTGTGACTCTGTTCAGCTTCAATTATGGTTTCTATGACTCGTCCCAGTTCAGGATCCAGATCAAGTTCAAGTATCCGGGAATAAAGGCTGATGGCGCTTTGCTCGGCAGCAATATCCTGGTTGATTACCCTGGCCGGGCTGTCCCCGGTCTGAGGAGGCCAGACTGCCAGGGTCGGCTTGGCACCGGATTGGATCAGAAATCTGGTCAGGGTCACGGCATGGTCCACCTCGTCAGCAATGACTGCCTGAATGGTCCGGGCCGGATCCTGATTCACCCAGTGACATAACAGCCCGGCATGGTTGCTGTACTGGACCACTGCTCCGTATTCGTGCTTCAGGGCCAGATTAAGAAGTTCGGTCAGTTCCTGGGAGTATGCTGATTCAGCAGAAGCGGCCCAGCTTACCCCGGGCCAGGCAGCCAGCATGCCTGAAGCCAGTGCTGCTGATTTGATAAGGTTTCGTCTGGAGATGATCTGATCCTGGGCAAAATTATCTGTTTCTAAGGCCAGATTGTGATTGTTTCTGGTCATAATAACTTCTCCTTGGAATCTAAGATTCTAAGCTGCTGGTAAAGCCAAAGGAATCAATTTTTCAGGGGTGAAATATTCAGGGACAGCAACAGTTAAGCCCTTTGCATGAGGTACTGAGACCGGCTCTCCCAGCGCTTGTTTTTCCTGAGTCTGCTAATTACATCAACCAAAAAACAAGCCCTGGGGTGCCTGTGCCCTGCTTTCTTAAAAAAGGCTAAACCGGTACCAGGTACGCAGTCTCTTTTGACATTATTCAGGATAATCAAGGTGTTATCTGGGTGTTTCCAGAGGATTTTAAACTGTCCAGTCAGATTATGATTTCAATAAGATCCTTTTATACACTTTGTAGCTGCTTCAGGCAAGATAATTTAAGGGGGACCATTTTGTATTTGGCCCAGCAGAAATTGCTCATGTGTATTTATGACACATTTTTTTGAATCTAAAGGCAAGCCCAGAAAACTAAGCTTGGGCGTGTCTGGCCGTTTTTGCCGGATGAAAAGATGTGGCACAAAGAATGCTACGGAAAGAATAGATTTTAAATTCAACAAGAAAAAACGGAGGTAAACTATGTTGATTAAGAAAGGAAGCAGCCTGCTATGCATGTTTTTATTCACAGCTTTTATACTGACTGCGGCTGGCAGTGTGTATGCCCAGCAGCAGGGACAGCAGCAGCAGGGACAGCAGCAGCAGGGACAGCAGCAGGGACAGCAGATGATGCAGCAGGAGGCCCCGGATATTGAAGTAAGCGATGCTGAACTGGAAAAGGCGGCTGGCGCTTATGAGGATATCACCAAGATCAGAGAAGAGTTTCAGCAGTCATTGTCAGATGTGTCAGATCCTGAAAAAGCCCAGGCCCTTCAGGAAGAGGCCGGAGAGGCCATGACCAAGGCGGTCCAGGACAATGGTCTGGAAATTCAGAAGTACAACCAGATCATGGAAGCTGCGCAGGTGGACGAAGATCTGCGCAACAAGCTGCTGGCCATTATGGAAGAAGATGAATAATCACGGTGGGTTTCATTTGCTGCCATGCATTTGAAATACCTGGCGCTTATAATCGCCTCCTGAGGTTATGAGAGCTTACAGGGCCTGCATGATTCTGCAGGCCCTGTTTTTATCTGAGCAGAATTTTTTCCCTTTTTCCCCGGCATACCCGCCCTATGTCAGCTGCTTCTTGAATACCTGCCTCTTTGAGGCCGGACAAAAGGTCCTGGGCCTGATTCTGGGGGCAGCCCATAAGCAGCCCGCCTGAAGTCTGGGGGTCAAAAATCAGATCATTGATGAGTTTGTCCACGCCTGGATCCATATCTACCATGCATTGTCTGTAATCCCGGTTTTTATAGAGCCCGGCCGGAATGAGCCCCATGGCTGCAAAATCCAGGGCTTCATTCAGAATGGGCAGCTGCCTGGATCTGATGCAGACGCTCAGGCCCGTGCCCTGAATCATTTCAGCCATATGACCGGCCAGGCCGAAACCGGTTATGTCGGTGCAGGCCTGAACAGGGAAGTGGCTCATGACCCGGGCAGCTGTTTTGTTCAAGCCGGCCATAAGTTTTGTAACCCGGTCAATGAGCTCCTCACCGGCCAGCCCGGCCTTGATGGCGGTATTAATTATCCCGGTTCCCAGAGGTTTGGTCAGGATCAGGGCATCCCCTTCAGACAGACGGTTTTTGGTCAGAATCCTTGAAGGGTGGATGACACCTGTGACTGAAAGGCCGTATTTGAGCTCTTTGTCCTCCACGCTGTGACCACCCACAAGGACAACTTCAGCCTCCCTGAGCTTGTCCAGCCCGCCCTGGAGTATCCGGCGCAACACTGAAATATCCATCTCGCCCAGGGGAAATCCCACCAGATTCATGGCTGTTCTGGGTATTCCGCCCATGGCATATACATCGCTTAATGCGTTGGCCGCAGCTATCTGTCCGAACCAGTATGGATCATCCACAATAGGAGTAAAAAAATCCACGGTCTGGATCAAGGCCAGATCAGGAGTTATTTTGTACACTCCTGCGTCGTCGGCTCTGTCCAGCCCTACGAGCAGATTTTCATCAGTGGGGAATTCAATCCCCTTCAAGGCCTGTTCCAGGTCCCCTGGAGGCAGCTTGGAGGCTCAACCTGAGCCCTGGACTGTTTCAGTAAGGCGTTTTTTGTCTTTTTCCCGGGTCATGGGATGGATTCCCCCTGGGGTTCTGGGTTGTTTTGAAGTATTCTGCAGCCATGAACAATGCCGATCCTTCTGCTACAAAATGATTTCTGAATTATCCAATAGTAAATTTCAATGTTTCGGCCGGATTTTCATAGCTGAAACTTATAGCTTTTAAGGGGCAGGAGCTCAAAGCTGAGAGTAAGGTCAGAACAAGACCTTGGAGATAATAAAGCATGGGATTAATGCGTCTATTCAGCAAGAATCTGATAATTTGAGCTGGTCACCGGGCTTAGGTCCGGGGTGATGGATGCCGGCCGGCTGTGACTGGAATAAAGAAAAAAACCGACAGAAAGGCTGGATTATCCCTGCAGGACCTTTTGGCCAGGTCCTGCAGGGCCTTTTTACAGGGGATGTATTACCGGTTGGCAAATGATACAGACTCAGGTTTGCTTTGAACATGAAAAACAGGTTTATTCACCCAGAGGACAGTCCCCAAGACAGAGACAGTCCCTGTGCCTGACCTGTAATTTCCTGATTTAACGTAACCCTTCAGGTAATGCTTCCTTTTAAGGGGGTTACTGGGCCTGCTGGCGGAATTCATCCTTTATGAGCTTGACTGATAAAGGCAAGCATGATTCCCGGCCGCAGAAGAGCTCTTCGCTGGTGGTCCCGAGCAGGGCCTGGGAGAGGACATCGTCCATGTGTTTGACCGGGACGATTTCCAGGCCCTTGAGGACATTGTCCGGAACTTCTTCCAGGTCCTTCTGATTGGCTTCAGGAATCAGCACCTTGAAGATCTCTGCCCTTCTGGCAGCCAGGAGCTTTTCTCTGATGCCGCCGATGGGCAGGACTCTGCCCCTGAGGGTGATTTCCCCGGTCATGGCCACATCATTGCGCACCGGCAGATTAAGCAGGGCCGAAATCAGGCTGGTGGCCAGGGTGACCCCGGCTGAAGGCCCGTCCTTGGGCGTGGCTCCTTCAGGCACATGCACA
>CAZHCY010000004.1:6419-22315 GCA_964531185.1 uncultured Desulfovibrionales bacterium
GAGATAGGACTGGATGCTTGTTTTGCTGATCTGAACTTTTCTGGAACCCTGTTCATCTTTTTCCACCAGTCTCTTGGCTACTTTGCGGCAGATGGAAGCAATTTCCCGCTCAAGATTTCTCACGCCGGCTTCCTGAGTATACTGGCGGATCACCTCAGTGATGGAGTTTTCAGAAAAAGCAACCTGTTCAGGATCCAGTCCGTGAAATTTCAGTTGCTTGGGACAGAGATAGTCCCTGGCGATCCTGATTTTCTCGGTTTCAAGGTATCCTGGCAGCTTGATGATTTCCATCCGGTCCTGCAGGGGCAGAGGGATGTTGTGCAGATAATTGGCAGTGGTGATGAAGAAGATATTGGATAGATCATAGTCAAGATCCAGATAGTGATCGTTGAAACAATTATTCTGCTCCGGATCCAGGACCTCCAGCAGGGCTGAAGAAGGATCTCCCCGGAAATCGGTGCTCATCTTGTCCACTTCGTCCAGGCAGAAAACCGGATTATTGGTCTCCACCCGCTTCAGACTCTGGATGATCTTACCGGGCATGGCTCCCACATAGGTGCGGCGGTGCCCCCTGATTTCAGCCTCATCCCTGACACCGCCCAGGGAAAGCCTGATGAACTCCCTTCCCGTGGCCCCGGCCACAGACTTGGCCAGAGAAGTCTTGCCGACTCCAGGGGGGCCCACCAGGCACAGAATGGGACCTCTCATCTTTTCCACCAGAGTTTGAACAGCCAGGTATTCCAGAATCCTCTGCTTGGGTTTTTCCAGCCCGTAATGGTCGTTGTCCAGGATGCTGGAGGCCTCGGAAAGATCCACTGAGGATTGCTTTAGTTCGTTCCAGGGCAGGGAAAGGATCCAGTCTATATAATTGATAAGTACGCTGTATTCCCCGGCATTGGGGGGCATGGTCCGGAGCTTTTTCAGCTCTTCCAGAGCCTTGTCCCTGGCCTGCTCAGGCATGTTTTTCTGCAGGATTTTATCATGAAGAAGGTCAAGCTCTTCCTTGGGATCGTGATCTCTGCCCATTTCTTTATGAATGGCCTTGAGCTGCTCTGACAGGTAGTACTCCCGCTGGTTTTTTTCCATCTGCTTTTTGACCCTGGACTTGATTTTCTTTTCCAGGGAAAAAACCTCAATTTCCCCCTGTAGATGGGCGTAAGCCATCTGCAGCCGTTTGAAATGATCCAGCTCTTCAAGCACAGCCTGCTTGTCCTGGAAATCCACCTTGAGATGGGGCATGACTGCATCAGCAATGGGTCCGGGCTTGCTCATGCTCAGGATGGAAAGGATGGTTTCCTTGGCCATTCTGGAGTTGATGTTGCCGTATTCGTCCAAAGCCTGGTGCACTGCCCGGATCAGGGCCTCGGCCTGGGGGTCCTCAATCTCTTTTTCTTTAAGGGGCTGGATGGAGACAATGGGGACTTCCAAACTGAAGTCAACGCGCTGAGGATCCACAATTGCCCTTTGCAGGCCTTCAAACAGAACCTTAATGGTCCCGTCCGGCAGCCGGAACATCTGCAGGACCCTGGAAAGACAGCCCATTTGATAGAGGGTGTCCGGGCCCGGGGTTTCCACTTTTGGCTCATTCTGGGTGACCAGAAATATCTTTTTGTCATGATTGTTCAAGGCGGTCTCTATGGCCTTGATGGATGCCTCTCTTCCCACCAGCAGAGGAATTATGGCCTTGGGGAACATGACCACATCCCTGAGGGTCATCAGAGGAAGTTTTTCCGGGTCAGTGATAAAATCATGGGAAGTGTTTTTTTTAGCTATCATTATTTACCTCTTTGAGTTTGGGTGTGTTTTTTTATCAGGTGATGATGAAACCTAATCATCTTCCCGGATATTGGCAACACCTGGGCTAAAATGCTCAGGACCACCGGAAAGAATAAAATACCTTAAAGACTGCTTAGACCCTCAAGGGTCAGCAGGGTCTTTTTCAGCTCAAGACCTGAAGAAAAACCGCCCAGTCTGTTTCCAGCGGCCAGCACCCTGTGACATGGAATCAGTACTGGCCAGGGATTGGATGCCATGGTCCGGCCCACGGCCCGGGCTGCACCGGGATGGCCGGCCATGCAGGCCAGAGTGCCGTAGGTTGTGGTCCGGCCAAAACCTGTTGTCAGCAAAAGAGTGCTTAAAATATCCCTGCTGAATTCTGAAACAGAAGACCATTCCAGAGGAGGTAAAGGCCAGGCAAAAGGCTGGGATTTTTCATACAAAAGCATTCCGCAGGCTATTATCCGGGAATAGGTTCTGGGTCTGGCCGTCTGGATGCCGGTTTCCGGGGGCCTGTTCAGCAGAATGCAGCGGATAAGTTCATCATGCCACCAGATGGTCAGGGAAAAAAAAGAATTGGCAAAAAATTCCGGCTCCAGAAAGTTTCTGCAATTGTCATGCTTGATCATGGAAACGCCCTGAACTGTCTGTACCCCACCAGGCAGCAGGTGTAAATAGGCACAGGGCGTGCAGGCCATAGGGAATGATGAATGAGGAATAGTTGCGGGTGGACTGGAAATCTTGGATTCTGAACTGATAACGGAGAACCGGGGACAGGGAATGGAGAACTGGATAACGGAGAACGGGGCACCGGGAACCCAGAATGGACAGGGGGGGCATGCACAGGGCATGGGGACGGGGCAGGCTGAACTGTTACGAAATTGGTTCTTTTAATTCCCTGAGAATGATTATAAACAAGAATTTTCAGCTTGAGAGTTAAAAGTTAAAGGTAAAGATAAAGAAATCAGGCTGTTGAAGCTGATAATGATGCTGACATTCAGAATTCCGGAAATTGTCAGTAAATACAAGACGTTGATAGAGAATTTTTGACTGTCAAGTTTTCAGGTAAAAATTAAAAAGGGAGACCAGATATGTCCAAAAAAGTTATAGTTATTGGTGCTGTGGCCCTTGGCCCCAAGGCGGCCTGCAGATTCAAGAGGCTTGACCCGGAAGCTTCAGTAACCATGATTGATGAGGCCGGGATGATTTCTTACGGAGGATGCGGAATACCCTACTATGTTTCAGGGGATGTGAGCGATGCCAGGGACCTGCAGTCCACCACCTTCCATATGATCAGAGATGCCCGCTTTTTCAAAGAAGCCAAGGGAGTGGACGTAATGACCAGAACCAGGGCCCTGTCCATTGACCGGGCTACTAAAACGGTTCTGGTAAAAAACATGGAAACCATGGAAGAATCCTCCCTGCACTATGATAAACTGGTCCTGGCTACCGGAAGCAGACCCAGAAAGATCCCTCTGCCGGGGATTGACCTGGAAAACGTGTTCACTGTTTCAGGGCTGGAAGAAGCAGTCCTTATCCGGGAAAAAATCAGCAAAGGGGATGTGTCCAGAGCTGTGGTTGTGGGAGCCGGGTTTATCGGTCTGGAAATGGCTGAAGCCCTGGCTGATCTGTGGGGAATTGAGACTTCAGTGGTGGAAATCGCCCAGCAGATCATGCCAGGATTTGTCAGTTCCGTGGTGGCCGGCATGGCTGGTAAAGTCATGGAGGACAACGGAGTCAGACTGCTGCTGGGGGAAAAAGTGCTGGAGATGGCCGGCAACGGCAGAGTGGAACGGGTAATCACCGATAAAAGGGAAATGGAGGCTGACCTGGTTATCATGTCTGTGGGAGTGGAGCCCAATTCCAGGCTGGCCAGGGAAGCCGGTCTGGCTGTTTCTGAGGGCGGAGCAATAATTGTGGACAAATATCTGCGCACCTCAGATCCGGACATATATTCAGGAGGAGACTGCGTGGAAATAGAAAACCTGGTCACAGGACAACCGGGTTACTTCCCCCTGGGGTCCATGGCCAACAGACAGGGCCGGGTCATCGGGACCAACCTGGCCGGAGGCAGCGATACATTTCCCGGGGCTGTGGGCTCATTTGTCATTAAGCTTTTTGACCATGGAGTGGCCGGGACCGGGCTTAGTCTTGAATCTGCCAGAAAGGCCGGCTTTGAAGCCATGAATGCCTATGTGGTTCAGTTTGACAAGTCGCATTTTTATCCGGAAAAAGACCTGCTGCTCATGGAACTGGTCTTTGAGACGCCCACAGGCCGGGTCCTGGGGCTGCAGGGTATGAGCACCAATGGGGACAGCCTCAAGGGCAGAGTGGATTCAGTGGGGGTCATTCTGCCCCACAAACCCACCACCAAGGATATAAGCAACCTTGAACTGGCTTATTCACCCCCCTTCAGCTCAGCAATGGATGCTTTGAACAATCTGGGGCATACCGCTGAAAACATACTCATGGGCAGAAACCAGGGGATCGGGCCGGAAGAGTTTGTCAAACTCTGGGAAGACAGAGAGAACAGGGACGTAGTGGTCCTGGATTGCCGGGACCTGGAAGACGCCCAGGAACTTCTGGAAAAATTTCCCGGGAAATGGTTCAACGTGCCCAATGAGTCCCTGGAATCCAATCTGAGCAAGGTTCCTCAAGCCTCCACCATTATTCTGGCCTGCAATACCGGCGGGCGGTCCTATGAATCTCAGCTCAAGCTTAGAAAGCAGGGCGTGGACAATACTTTGAATATTTCAGGGGGAATTGGACTTCTCAAGAAATGGGGCTTTGAGTTTTAGCTTGCTGGTCAAGCTTTGCACCTGCCGGGCTGCCTGGGACCTGATCAGGTTTTAAAGGCTGGTCTGAGGGGATGATTTGCAGAATTACCGGCTGATATTGCTTTTTCCGGGAATAGGTTCTGCTGGAATAAAACCTGATGCCCAGAAAGCTCAGGATCATAAGAGCAAAGCCCAGGCTGACCGAAGAAAGATCAGGGTTATGCAGAGGATCAAGCCAGATGCCCAGCACAGACCCCAGCAGAAGACTCAGCAGAGGAATGATGTACAGAATAAAGGAGGCCTTGAGTTCGCTTTCTCCTGTATAGGCCAGGATCACTTCCTGGCCCGGCCCGGCTCCGGGATGATTGACAGCTTCCACCATCATCCACTCCCTGCCCAGGGGGCTGCATATTCCGGAACAGGAACATGCGGCACAGGAGGATGACCGCCTGACCTGGACCCTGGCCAGACCGCCATCCAGAGAAACCACTGTGCCGGTTTTACTCTGGGTGTTATTCATTGCTTGTCAATGATCCATACCGAGCAGTTCTTGATGGATTTGATGATTTTGCTGGAAATGCTTCCCAGCAGGATTTTTTCCATGCCGGTCACCCCTCTTCGGCCCATAACCAGGGTGTCGTACTGCCCTTCCTTGGCTTCGGAAATGATATCCTTGGCTATGCCTTCCCTGGCCTTCTGACTTCTGGCATGGATCTGTTCTCTGGGTATCCCGGCCTGGCTGAGAATCAGACACATCTCATTCAGGACCTGTTCCATGAGTTTAAGCTTGCTGCTGCTCTGCCCTTTCAGTTCCTGCAGTTTGCTTTTGAACAAAGGGTGGATGGAAGGCTGGCTGTCCAGATCAGGAGGGGCATCAAGAATGTTAAGCAGGGTGATCTCCACCCTGTCCGGACAGACAATGCCGGCCACATACTGTACAGCATTCAGGGAATTCTTGGATTCATCCACTGCGATTAAAATTTTCTGCTTCACCTGCCCCCCCGGTGTTCAAGTTTGCCCTTCAAGCCTGATCAGAAAGCTGAAGGGTTTTAATGGACTCAGCCTGTGGAACCTGTGAAGGGAAGATACCTGAAAAAAAATCAAACCACAAGCTTATGGATTACTCCTGTAGGACATTTTTCGTAGCACAGCCCGCATCCCGTGCATCTGGCAGGGTTGACCACAGCCAGGGAATCCACCATGTCAATGGCACCTTCTGGGCAGACCTTTTTGCACAGGGCGCAGCCCAGGCACCCCACGGAGCAGATCTGTTTGACCACTTTTCCTGGATCATGGGACTGGCAGAAACAGACAGATTTCTGGCTTATGGGGACCAGTTTGGGAATGCCTTTGGGACAGACCTTGACACAGTTTCCGCAGGCCGTGCATTTGGAAGCCTCCACCACAGGAAGCCCGCTTCTGAGCATGGTAATGGCCCCAAAGCTGCAGACCCTGGCACATGTTCCCAGGCCCAGACAGCCGTAACTGCAGGTTTTGTCCCCGCCTGAAACCAGTTCAGCCGCCCTGCAGTCCTGAATGCCCCGGTAAATGAACTTATGGTCAGAGGAGTTTCTGGTGCCGCTGCAGAACATTTGAGCCACCATTCGTTCTTCCTCCTCCACCTCCACCCCCAGTATCTGGGAAATGGCGGCCAGGGTTTCAGGTCCGCCAGCCTTGCAGTCTCTGGGATCTGCATGTCCGGATACAATGGCTGTGGCCAGATCTGAACAGCCGGCCAGGCCGCAGGCACCGCAGTTGGCCCCGGGCAGGACATCGTTGATCCTGGCGATTCTGGGATCAACAGGTACGTGAAAAGCTCTGGCAATGACTCCCAGGATCAGGCTAAGCAAAAGCCCCATAATGCCCATGACTGAAATGGAGATGATTATCTGCTGCATATTTATTGTCCTTGACGTTTATTCAATGCCCATCAGACCTGCAAAGCTGAGGGCCATGATCCCTGCGGTGATCAGGGTGATGGGAACCCCCTGAAGCACGGCCGGCACATTGGCTGTGGCAGCCATTCTTTCTCTGATGGCGGCCAGGATGATCAGGATCAGGGCGAATCCGCAGGCAGAGGCAAGGGAGTAGACCAGGGTTTCCATGAAGGTCCTTTCCTCCTGGATGTTGAGCAGGGAAACCCCGAAAACCATGCAGTTGGTGGTGATAAGAGGCAGATAAATGCCCAGGGCTCTGTACAGAGGGGGGGAGACTTTCTGAACCACCATTTCCGTAATCTGTACATTGGAAGCAATGAGCAGGATGAAAACCAGGGTCTGCAGATATTCCAGATTAAAGGGCTCCAGCACAGCTTCCTGGATGATCCAGCAGGTGCTTCCGGCCAGGGTGGTGACGAAAATCACGGCAAAGGACATGCCTATGGCACTGCTCATGGAGCTGGACACGCCCACCACCGGGCAGTTGCCCATGAATCTCATGAGTACGATATTGTTGATGAACATGGCTGATACAATCATCAGCAGATAATCTTCCATGCAGCTAACCCGTCCTTCTTGTTCCGCCTGCTTCCAGGCCGGCGGAAATGAGGTTCATCAAGGCCAGGACCAGGCCGAAGACCACAAAGGCTCCGGCCGGCATGAGCAGGTATTCAAATCCGGGATAATTGTCAGGCATGACCTGGATCCCCAGCCAGGTTCCTTTGCCCAGGATTTCCCTGATGGAGGAAATGACCACCAGGGAGACGGTGAATCCAAGCCCCATGCCCACTGCATCAGCCAGAGACAGGTGAATGGGGTTTTTGCGGGCAAAGGCTTCGGCCCGTCCCAGAACCAGGCAGTTGACTACTATGAGGGGGATCCAGATGCCCAGGACAAGAAACAGAGGATAAAAATAGGCCTGCATGACCAGCTCGACTATTACCACGCCTGTGGCGATAATACTGATGAATACGGCAATCCTGACCTTGTCCGGGACAAGATTGCGAATGGCTGATACCAGTCCGTTGCTTAAAAGCAGGACAAAAAGAACAGCCATGCCCATGCCCAGACCGCTTTCAACACTGGAAGAAACGGCAAGGGCCGGACAGATGCCCAGGGTGAAGCGCAGGGGAGCCACTTCTTTCCATAATCCCCGGGTGAATACCTTGACCATTGACTGCTCCATTATTTTCTCCTTTAATTTTTTTCAGGCAATATTTAAGCCCTGATTCAGGAAAGCAGGGGGCAGCCCCCTGAGCAGTTTTTTGTCTTGAACCATAAAAAAGCCCTGTAAAAAAAGCCGGATGCACCAGCCCCGGTGCCCCGGGTCAGGGGCTCAACTGTTGTCCTGTTGGATTGACCAGAAGGGAGCATTACCCGTTTGTAAATGATTCAGATTTAGGTTCACTTTGGACATAAAAAACAGGTTTATCCACTTTGGGGACTGTCCCCATGCCGGTTTCCGCGCCCCCTGAATTGTTACATTCCATGAGCTGTGATTTATCAATCCAGTTCCAGCTCATTTCTGATGTCTCTGAATGTGGATACTCCTCGCTGCACAGCAGTGGCCATGGCTGAGGAAGACACAGTTGCACCGCTTATGGCCTGAATCTCCCCTCCCTCAGATTCAATTCTGAAATCAGTGTCCAGGTCCTTGTCCTGGAATTGAGCATTGAACTTGCGGCTGTCAACAATCTTGGTTCCCAGGCCCGGAGTCTCGGAATTGGTGGTTACCGTGGCTCCCAGGAGGCGGTTTTTTCTGGGGTCAATGGCCAGCATGACTCCCACCGGACCGGCATAGCCGCCTGCATAGCTTTCAAAGGCTACGGTAACAACCTGGTTGTTGCTTCTGGCCGGAAAAACGATCAGCTCCTGATTGTCCTGATGGTTGAGAGGGATGGTGATCCTGTCGGAAACCGGGTCATTATCCAGATCATCAGGGAGGATCTTATTCAGGGCCGGTTCCTTGATAAAAAGTATCTGCTGGTACTCAATCTGTTCCCTGGTGGCCATCCTGACCATGGCCAGGGCTCCTCCGCACAGGGAAGCCACCAGGGTCATGATGAACACCATGCTGATCAAATCTTTCCTGGTCACTCTAATTCTCCTGAATAAAGCTTAATTCGGGCAAAGATAAAGGCTGGCAGGTGACAGCGGCTGCCCCGGGTTTGCCGGCATTAAACAAAGATTTCCGGCAGGCCCTGGACTTTTACCTGCCAGGGGTCATCCTGAAAAATTTTTTCTTGCCAAAGGCTGACGGCCTCATCTTGTCCATGAGGGGAGTGAGCATGCTGGTCATGAACACTGCAAAATAAACCCCCTCAGTCCATTGGGACCATGTGCGCAAGGTGATGGTCAGTATCCCGGCAAAAAGGCCGAATGCAATCATTCCTGGTTTGGTCACCGGTGAGGAACTGAAGTCAGTGGCCAGAAAAAAAGCCGCAAATACGGAACCTCCAGCCAGGACATGAAACATGGGAGATGCGTAGACCTCAGGGTTCATGAGCCAGAAAATTCCGGAAAATATGGCCATGGATGTGAGCATGGCCACGGGAATATGCCAGAAAACGGTCCTGGTGGCCAAAAGCCAGGCCCCTCCGGCCAGAAGCGCCCGCTTGGATGATTCTGCCAGGGGCCCAATTACAGCCAGGCCCAGAAACAGGGTTTTTAGGGGATAAAACTGCTCTATCATGAACAACCCGTCATAGCGGGCCACATCCAGAGGGGGCAGATCAGCATACATGTCCCTGTCTGGGAAAGGCCAGGCTTCCATGGCCTCAGGATAGGAAATCTTTAAAGTCACCCAGGCTATCAAAACCCCGTTGAACGGATTACAGCCCTGACCTCCGTAAATTTCCTTGCCTACAAAGATCATCATGAAAGTCCCCAGAATGATCATCCACCAGGGAAGCTCCAGGGGCAGCAGAAGGGCCAGCATCAGGCCTGAAGCAACCGCGCTCAGGTCTGTCACGGAAATTTTCCGGCCAAAGAGTTTCTGCAGGATGATTTCCCAGACAACAGCAGAACCCACAGTAATGATGATCATTTTAAGGGCGCTCAGCTGATAGACATATATACCTGTTGCTGTCACCGGGATCAAAGCAATGATCAGATTGAGCATCATCCTGGATATGGAGTTGCTGCTGTGGATATGCGGGCTTGCCGCAGCTATGGTCCTGGAATTGTTCACAGCCTGCTCCTTTGCTTGAAAATTTCGAACTTTCCAAATTGTATCCAGTGCAGAAGCGGGATGGCTGAAGGACATACATAGCTGCAGCACCCACATTCAAAACATGAAGAGAGCTGATATCTCTGGGCCTTTTCATAGTCGGCCTTTTCCACAAACCCGGAGATCATGAAAGGCAGAAGCCGGGCTGGACAGACATCCACGCAGAGCCCGCATTTGATGCAGGTGCGCGGCTCTCTCAGGGCCATGTGCTCCGGGTTCAGAATGTATATGCCCTGCAGATCCTTGGTCACGGGCATGGACTCATCAGCCATGGTCTGTCCCATCATGGGGCCGCCGGCAATGATTCTGGCTTCAGCAGGCGGTTCATAGTTAAGGGCTGCAAATATTTCCCTTACAGGAGTGCCGATCTGCACCCGGACATTGGCGTTGACCCTCTGGGAGGAATCAAGAACAGTGAGTACTCTCTCGGTGGAAACGGTTTTCCGGCCCAGGGCGGCCAGGGTATCCACAGAAAGCACCAGACCGTCTATATCCTGACTGTGCATGATATCCCGGCAGGGGATGGTACAGAGCACTTCTTTGCCCAGAACCGCCTTGACCAGAAGGTAGTCAATGGCCTGGGGATATTTATACCTGAGGGGGACAAGGATTGCATTCTGCAGAAGCTTGAGCTGATGGTCGGAAAGCAGACCCAGATATTCGCGGTCCAGGACAATGTAGACGCGGTCGATATTCAGGTAGTCCCTGATGATCCTGGCACCGGCCAGGACATTTTCCAGATCCTCGGCCAGAATCCTGATGCGGTTGGAAAAAAACGGCTCAACATCCATGGCATTGACAATCAGGCTGTCCACATGATTCAGCCTGGCTTCGTCCAGCTTGACCGCCAGAGGTACTGTGTCCTTGTCAAAGTCCACCATGCCGGCCTCAAGCACTGTATCCAGAAGGGTTGCCCTGTCCTGGATGTCGGCCTGATTTACCGGACCGTCACTGGATATGACCACGGCAGACATCCTCTTGCCGCTGAAATGGACAAAGGATCTGGTGATCTCAGTCACGGTCCCGGCCACTGGAGCATGGATGCAGGCTCCATGCTCCAGCGGGCTTTCCCCGATCATATCTCCGGCCTGGACCTGCTGTTTCTTTTTGATCAGCGGCCTGCATTCAGGCCCCAGATCCTGTTTCATGGGCACTATGACCTGCTGCCCCGGCTGCAGGCTGATGAGGGGCCTTTGTGCACCCTGGCGGGGGGCCTTGAGCTTCAGGCCTCCTTTGAAATCTTTTACTTCCATAGGCTGATTTCCAGGAAAAAGCAGAAAGATGTTGTCAAAAAAATCCCCGGGCCGGCCAGTCCTGATTTCTGGTGAACTTATTTAGCAGGTATCCAGCTTAATGCTGTGTGCTGCTTTAAACAGAAAATTCCCGGGCGGGGGCCATTTTTTTTCAAAAGAAGAAATCAAGTCAATCAAAATAATTTTATCACTTGCCTAAAAAAAATAGCCAAAAAATGGGATCCTGCAGAAGGAGTTTCGTTGAGCGGATGTAATCAGTCAATATTCGGGCCGGCCAGGGCGTTGTGTTCACTCAAATCCCCGGGTGGCGTGAAGATTCAGCCGGCTGGAAGGGCCGCGACTGATAAGCAGGGCTTCAAAAGACCCGGAAGTCTGGGCAAGACGGAAAAAGTCCTCTTTGTTCATGACCAGGGCGGCTGTGGCCAGGGCGTCAGCCAGGGCGCAGCTTTCAGCTTTGATGGAGGCGCTGATGATTTCCTGGCGGACAGGAAAACCGGTAGCCGGGTCTATAATATGACTGTATCTGGTGTTGTTGTGGATGAAGAAGTTGCGGTAATCACCGCTGGTGGCCACAGCCTGACCGGCCAGGGATATCTGGCTGACCACCTGATCCGCTTCGGCCTGAGGCAGAGGGACAGCTATGCCCACCTGCCACAGGGAACCATCCGGTTTTTTTTCTCCGGCCAGGACTTCACCGCCGATATCAATGAGAAAGGATGTAATTCCAAGAGACTCAAGCTCTTTGGCAATGGCATCTGCGGCAAACCCTTTGGCCACGCCCGAAAGATTCAGGACAGGGGCGGAAACTTCCTTGGTGAGGCAGCCATCAGAGTCCATGGTGATTCTTTTCAGGCCTGATCTGGCCAGGGCTTTATCAATCCTGTCTGCTGCAGGTATGTTATCGGGCAGGGGCTGGGTTCCGAATCCCCACAGATTGATAAGGGGGCCCAGGGCTGGATCAAAGGCTCCACTGGTCAGCTCATGGACCTGAAAGCTGAGTTTCATGACCTTCTGGAAGTCAGGAGAAACACAGAGTTTTCTGCCTGCAGGGAGGCGGTTGAACCTGGAAAGCTCGCTTTCCGGGTCAAAGACAGACATGCTTTTGTTGATGTTTTTTAAAACATTTTCAATTCTTCTGGCAGCCTGTTTTTCCTGGGCAGGAGAAACCGAGGCCAGGGTGACCCGGTAATAGGTCCCCATGGTCAGGCCTGAGATCTTTTTTTCCTCCGGGGGTGGATCAGAACACCCTGAAGCAGGAATAATGATCACAAGCAGAAACATGATTCGCAGAGCAAGATACCTGTGGGTCATGGATAAAACAAAAGTCAGATGATTTCTCTGGCCAGAAGGGCAATCTGTTCCGGTTCCACCCGGAAAAAGGAACCCCTGCCCTGAAAAAAGCCGTGACAGCGGATTAGATGAATGGACAGGCGGTTGACGTAAAAAAGCAGGCTTCCCTGGTCAGTAAAGACTTCCACCAGACTTTTGTCAAAGGTGCCTTCAGCCGGGAACGGGCTGGGGATCCTTCCCCGACAGGAAATATACCTGGCCTGCACATCTCCGGTAATGCGGACCGGGTCTTCCATGCCCTTTTCTGCTGCCAAGAAAATTTTTTCCAGAATATCGGCCAGAAATTCCCTGGAAACCCCGAGTTTCCGGATTGCCCGGGCATCAGCAGCAATGATTTCCTCAAAATGCCTCTGGTCCTGGCCCAGAAATCCCTGGGCGGAAAAACTGGAGGGTCCCAGAGAATTCAGGAGTTCATTTTCCTTGGGTGATCTTTTCATGGCAGACTGTATGCAAAGGCCTTAAAAAACGGCATGGTTTACTCAAATTTATCAAAAAACATCCGGTCTTCTTTCAAGCCCAGTTCAGACAATCTTAAGCAGCAGGCCTCAATCAGGGCTGGTGAACCGCAGAGGTATGCCTCGTATTCCCGTGCATCAGGGATGTATTCAGGCAAAATCTCGGGGATTCTTTTTCTGACCCCTGTCCAGTCTGAGTCAGCCGGTTCCCGGGTAAGACAGGGTACATACCTGAAATCCGGCAGCAGGTTTTCCAGCTGAAAGAGTTCATCAGTAAAGAAAAGATCGTCCTGGTTCCGGCCGCTGAAAAAATAGATGGATTTTCTGGGATCATTTTCAAGGTTCATATTTCTTAAAATGCTCCAGATGGGGGCCATGCCGCTGCCGCCGGCAATGAATACCGCCGGAGCCCCGCTATTCTGGAGGTGGAAGTCTCCGTAAGGACCGCTGAAATAAAGCTCCTGGCCAGGCTTGAGATGATCAAAGGCCCAAGTGGTGCATATGCCCTGGGGAACGCGGCGCATGATCAGTTGGATCCTTTTGTTGTCCTCTGGAACCGAAGCCAGGGAGTAGGCCCGGATGACGGAATCCCGGCCCTTGTATTTCTGCGATTCCAGCTGAATATACTGTCCAGCTGTAAAATCAATGGTTTCAGGCTCCACCAGCTCAATGTCCAGTTCCAGGATGTCATAGGTGAGCATCCGTCTGGAGTCCAGGCGGGCTCTGAATCTACTGGCCAGGAAAAGTTCTTCCGGGATCTGGATTTTTATGTCTTTGCGGACTTTTACCTGGCAGGACAGCCTGATGCCCTGATTCAGCTCTTCTGCTGACAGATACGGTTCTTCAATGGGGCTTACCGGCCCGCCCCCGTCCAGAACCTGAACCTTGCAGTAGGCACAGCTCCCGCGTCCTCCGCAGGCTGAGGGGATGAAGACCTGGTGGGCTGATAATGAAGACAAAAGACTGGACCCGCCCTCAAGCCTTAGAATTCTGGCCTCCTGGTTGATGTCAATGGTGCAGGGGCCATAGTTGAGGATCAGTTTCTCGGCCAGCAGAAGCAGGATCGAGAGAGTTATGGTGGTGGCCGCAAGAAAGGCCAGGGCGATTATAATGGATAAAAACATGTTTTGGTGTTTCTGGCAAGCCTTAAGATTTAAACTGCCAAGTCCCGGGCCGGAGATTGCAGGTCAGCACTCCCGGGCCAGGGTTTACACATTGATCATTCCGGAAAAGCCTACAAAGGCCAGGGACATGATGCCGATGATGATCAGGGTGATTCCTGGACCGGCCAGCCCCGGGGGCAGGGCGTTTTCATTGATTTTTTCCCTGATGCCGCCGATGAGCATGATGGCCACGAACCACCCGAAACCGCTGCCTGCTCCGTAAGCCAGAGCCTGGACAAAGGAATAGGGCTGTCCCACCATGAACAGAGACACCCCCAGAATGGCGCAGTTGACCGTGATCAAAGGCAAAAAGATGCCCAGAGAATTGTAAAGGATCAGGGAGACCCGCTCCACAACCATTTCCACCAGCTGAACAAAGGAGGCAATGACCACAATAAAGGTCATGAGTCTCAGGTACTCCAGTTCCAGAGGAATGAGCAGGTGGTTGTAAACAAGGTAATTGATGCCTGAAGTGCAGGTGGTAACAAAGATAACAGCTGCTCCCAGTCCCATGCTGGTGTCAATTTTCTTGGACACCCCCAGAACCGAGCACATGCCCAGAAATCTGGCCAGGAGAATATTGCTGGTAAAGGCTGCTGACAGAAAAATCAGTGCCAGGGAGGTGAAAAAACTGCTGTCTATACCCTGTTCCATTTATTTATCCCTGAGAAGTCTGGCTCTGGCCATCCAGGTGACCACGGCCAGGGTGAAAAAAGCCCCGGGAGGCATGACCATGATGGTCCATTGATGCCACCACAGGTCTTTAGCCGGCAGATCCATGCCCAGCAGAGTGCCGAAGCCCAGAGGTTCCCTGATCAGGGCAATGGCTGTCAAGACCAGGGAATAACCCAGGCCTGCGGCCAGGCCGTCCCAGAATGAGGGCCAGGGGCTGTTCTGGGAGGCAAAGGCTTCAGCCCGGCCCATGATGATGCAGTTGGTGATGATCAGCCCCACATAGGGACCAATGAAACGGTGAATTTCCGGGCTTAGCGCCTTGATGACAATATCCACCATCATCACATAACTGGCAATGATCAGCACCTGGGCGATCATGCGGACCCTGGCCGGAATATGATTGCGAAGCACTGAAACCGTGATGCTGGACATGACCGTGGTGAAGATTACCCCGGCGCACATGAAAAGGGTATTGGCCAGAAGGTTGGTGACGGCCAGGGCTGAGCAAATGCCCAGAACCTGTCTGTAAACAGCGTTCTGGGAAAAAACACCCTGTTGAAGTATCTGTCCTGGAGTGGCCATGATTAATTATTCCTGAGAATGTCTTTTTTCTGAACCAGCTGCCTGAAGACTTCCAGTTCTGCATTAAGGGCCTGCATCAGGGCCATGGAAGTCTGGGTGGCCCCGGTAATGGCATCCACCCGGTTGTTTTGACCGGTTCCCCTGTCCGGGCCGATGATGATTCTCTGGTCTTCAGGCCGATTCCAGGCGATCTCCAGCCCCTGGAATCTGTTTTTGAAGCTGGTTTCCTCAATTCTGGCTCCAAGCCCCGGGGTTTCGTGCTGCTGAAGAAATTCCAGCCCCTGGATGGTGTCCAGGCCCTGATCCAGCACCAGAACCCCCTGAATGAGATCCCATACTCCCTGCCCCTGAAAAATGAAACCCACCTTTGGATCCTGGCCCTGGTCCATGATAAAAACAGTCCAGGGTCTTTCAGGACCTGAGGGGGTAAGGACGGAAAGGTCCTGTTCAACTGCCCGGGCATAATCAGCAGGCCTGTCTCCATCCACTTTCAGATCAAAGGCCCTGGCCAGAGTTTTGTTCCGGTGCAGGATTTCGTTTTCAGCCAGCATATCCCGGGTCAGGTGATGAACCAGGGATACGCCGGTGCCGAAAACAAGGGTCAGCCCGAGCATGAACATTATGGTATATGCAGGGTTGTTTTTATTCATTTGTAACAGTTTACCATATCAGCAAAAAATCACTTAGTCTGGTTTTCAT
>CAZHCY010000005.1:0-19590 GCA_964531185.1 uncultured Desulfovibrionales bacterium
AGTCCCCTTACGGGCTGTATGCCTCCGGTCAGAAAGCCGTGCCACATGCAAACTGTTACTACATCAGCAGTTCCGCAATAGTTATGATAATCATGATCACGATCCCTATAGGTCCGGTCAGAATAGAAATTACAAGGGCTATAATAAATTTAAGCAGTATAACAGACATGACTATACCTCCTTATGTTTAGTTATGGTGTATTCAGATATTTTTCCCTGAATCCAGAGATTATGTTCATATCTGCACTTTTTATAATAGAACCAGAGCTTGACTGAGAGCAGTAAAAAAGCAAAAGATCCAAAAATATAAACTGCTGAAGAGATGATTGGCTTTAAAACAGAATTCATAGATCTTTCAATAACGCCGGGTTTAGTTACCACATGGGGAGAACCATTATCATCAAATACAATCTCACTGTCTCCTAGTGATGCATCAGAGTGCTTTAGGATCACTGCTGTGGAAGCTGCAGTAAAAAGAACCTTTCCAGGGTTGTTCTCAACAAATCGTGCTGTAAAATTAAGCATCCCTTTTATATCGCTGTGCAACAGTCTGATAAGGTCCTGTTTCTGACTTTCAGGAAGCCTGCCGATATCTTTCATGTGCCGACCCATGGCCACTGCCTCGTCTCTGCTCAGCCTGGAAACCAACACTGCACCGTCTTTTCCCATGCTGTTCATGGCCCTGATGCCGATCCCAGGATGCAATACTTCTGATTTCAGGGCTATGGAGCCGTACTGGTCAACCATGCCGGCCAGAGCTTTGCCTTGAGAGCCGGACAGCCTTCTAAGGGCAGGTCCCCCCATGTCTTGAGGCAAACCATCCACTGCCCGGATCATTTTTGGTACATTGACAGCGTTGTCAGCAGCCAGCAGTGCATCTGACCCATGGGCCCTGGTCAGCCTGGTGAGGTTTTCCACCGCCTGGTTACCTCCCTGGTGCATGGTCCTGTCAACAACTCTGCGCACCATGGTTTCTCCTCCCAGCCCGGCCAGCTCAGACAAGCTCTGCCTGCCCCTGCTGGAAAAAATACTGATAATCCGCTTCACACCCTGGGTGACTGGCCCGGATAAAGCTGCCCTGGCTGAACAATCATGGTAAACAACCAACGGTTCAAGAGCCAGTACTCCAAATATTGCAAAGATGATGAAGATTCTGATATTCATTATTTAACCTCCATGATTTTGTCTTCCAGTGTTTTTCTCTGAACTGCACTGTAGTCTTTGGCAAAATCTTGCAGTTCTTCACCAAGACCCATGGAATGACTGCTGCCTGCCAATATTTTTTTCTCCAGTTCATACAGGTATCTTACAAGATTTATTGACATTTTCTCTTTAGTTTTCTCTATCATCAAGATATCAGCAATAGATCCAGCAACTATTCCTATGATTAGCCCCAGGATCGTCCCCTTTCCCGGAATAAATGAACCAATTATACTTCCCTTTAAGGTCCAGGTTACTGTTATCCCAATCACTTCGCTTGCAACCAAAGTAAATATCCAATTATATACCGAAACCTTATTCTTCTGCATCAAAAAAACGCTCAGCTCATCCATAACATCGACTGCAAATTCTTCATAGCCAGGAATCACAATTTCAGGAATATCAGATGCATGGATTGCAGCCCTGCATTCCATAAGCAAATTGTTTTCATTGGCATGGATTTCCTGAGCAAACTTACTTAAAATAGAAGCAATGTCATTTATCAGGTCATCTTCACTAAAAATATGCGTTTCAAACTTTTCGCTAACAATTTTCTCAAGTCTGCCATCATCTTTAATCCAGTCTCCAGGCAAATTCCAGAGAAAACTGGCTCTGGTACTATAGCTCATCAAATCCTCAACAAAAACATCAACATTACTTTTATAACCTCGAAAAAGAGTCTTGATTTCATTGATGGCGTTGTCCGCAGCCTCCTGGTTTCTCGCAGATGTTTCATTAAGGAGAGGGACGATTTCTTGCTGATAAAGTTCCCTGCGAATATGAATGATGTCCTTTTCAGGTTCTTCATGTTCCATCACAACTTGAGAAAGGTCAGGTATTTTAACATCATCAGGAGTAGCAAGAATTATCATGGCAGCCCAGCTGAGAAGGACAAACATCAATAACAGAAACGAAATACACAGGTTGAGCTTCAGTGACCTTGGGCTGGAGCCTTTGGATGAATGATCAGGCATGATTCTTCTTGTATTCATTTCCGCCTCCTGCTGGTTTTGATGTATAAAGGATGAAAGCATGGTTCCAGAGATACCCTGATTGGACCATAAAAATCAGAACCTGCACCCATTGGCCCTTACAAGTAACTAGAATTGGATGATCAGCAAATTCAGCGCCTTACGGAAAATCCCTTTTTGGCTTTTTTGCGAGCCCGGACATTCAATTCCGGACAGTTACTTATTAGGTTCGGTCTCGGGCCGTCCGGGTGAGACGCTTTTAAGTAAATACAGCCAGGATTTTCACTGGGGTGCTCCTTAAGAAATCTTTTTTTCTGAACCAGGGCAAATGGAGTCGTTACCCCGGGGTGCCGACCCTGGCACATGTTCACATTTCGCGCTTGACGCGTTTTGTAAACATGATTTTGAAATTCTGACCCTGGTGTGAAGGCAGCAAAACAGCCCCCTTAATTTTCAGGAAATGCTCAAGCTATGTACTGCATCATTACAAAACCCCTTTAAAGGCCGGATTTGACCAGATCCACAACCTGCTCCGGGGTGAGCAGGCTTCCTGACCGGGGCGAGCCGATAATAGTCTTTCTGCCGCCCCAGCCCGGCTCCATGCGGTTAAGGGGCTTGAGCAGACCTGACACATCAACTCCATTGCCGGCTATGGTAAATTTTCTGATGGGAGGGGAGCCAAAGCACGGGTTATGCAGAATGACCACCCGGCAGCCCATTTGATAGAGCCTGCCGGTTCCGCCGAAACTTTCAGTTCTGAGATATCCGCCCTGATAACCTTGTCCTGTATTAAAAAAAGACACTCTGCTTATGCTTTTTTCCAGATTGTTCATATCCTCAACTTTGGCCTGGATATATTTTTTCCATTTTTCAAGCACTGGCATATTAGCAAAGGGATTCAGCTTTTTTTTCAAAACCAGCCTGAGTATATCCATGCCAGCCTGAAAAGCCGAAATCCGGTCCGGCACAGATAAAAGCATGCCGCAAAAGACCGAGGAAAGAGATGGAAAATCCACAGGAGCAGAAAAAACAACAGCTTCGTCCACCATGCTCACATAGTCCACCAGGCGGTGCAGCTCGTAATCTGGATATGGGAACAAGGAAAGGGCCTTCCTGCAGGCAGGCGGATAATACTGTTCCGGATCGTGGTGATCCAGGTTCAGCAAATGGGTCATCCCGCTTCCCCCGCATTCCAGGCAGAGCACCCGGGGATGGTTGAGCTGGCTGCTTGTCGCGCCGTTTAAAACTGTTTCCACAGGAATATCAGGATGAACGCCCATGATTACACCGGCCAGGCAAGTGTCAAGGTCAGGCTTCTGAATGACGGTTTTGTGGAAAAAAGGCATTATAGTCTGCTCCCTGCAAGAATGAATTTATAATACTGTATCAAGACGGTGCCCTTATCAGGCCTTTTTATTCACCAGCGCCTTTATGCCCCCTATGCCTGTCAGTCCAGCCACAACACTAAAAACAGCACGCTTGGCATGTTTTACCTGTCTTCTTTCTGCTTTTCCGGTTTTGCACCAGGTGGCAAAATGCTTGCAATTATTCATAAACAGACTGTAGTGTTTCTCATCTAACCATGAAAAAGCCCGTTACATAACCTTATCATCACTATCAGTTTGGACATATTGTTTAATTTTTACCTTTCTGTCTTTTGAAAATGAATGAATACTGGCAATTATAAGAAAGATGATGCCTTGCAGCAAGCCTGTGATTGATGTTGGATTCTTGGGATATACTCTTTCTCAGGCTTTTATTTATGTTTTGAAGGTAACAGTTTAGCCTTTTTAAGGCAGTAGTGGACAGGGACCCCAGCGCTTGTTTTCTGGCTGAGGTAAACAAACACCTGGGAAAACAGGCTCTGGGAGAGCCAGTGCCCCGTGCCTCAGGCCAATACCTGAACTGTTAATACGCAATTATATTATCTCCCAGCGGTATGTAAGTGAACCCCACAACCTCTGAAGACTGTTTTGTAAAATAATTCTGAGTTACATATCCGCTTCTGATTCGCATTCTGGACTGGACTCTCCCAAATTCAGTTTTTACCGGTTCTTTCCTGCTTCGAGTATTTTTGTCCACGCTGCAGGCTGTTATCTTCATTAACCCTCCTTTTTCCTCAGCTTGCGTTTTAATTTACCGAATCAAGATACTCTCGAGATCTTCCCAAAAAACCAGGGTCCTCTTTTTTTGCTCATTAACAGGCAAGGGGCATGCCAGAATGACCAGGGGGATGGTTTTAATTAAAAGGTACTGTTATTGGTGGGTGTTAGGAGAAGAGTTGAAATTGAAGGTGTTCCGGGAAAGGGCATTCATAAGCAAAAAAGAAAACCCTGGCTTAAAATATTTTAAACCAAGGCTTATATTGAAGTCACTTAAAAAGGCGAATTAGTCAGGTAATAATAACTGGAACTAAAGAAAAAAGCAGCGCTCTGCTTATCCGTCTACCCCGGACCAGATCGGCCCGGAGTTTCATCTCTGGATTCCGGTTTTCACCGGAATGACCAAATAGAAAGACAGCTGCATGCCCTTCTGATCAGAAGCCATTTTCAGACCTATTCTAGAACTATCCGAGCTGGAACTCCAGCTGTCTTAACCCTTCTGATCAGAAGCCATTTTCAGACTGAGCAGATTGCTCAGACAGCCGAAAGGCTGTCTGTCTTAACCCTTCTGATCAGAAGCCATTTTCAGACGACCGAAAGCGTTCTGGAACACCCATGCACTGGTCTTAACCCTTCTGATCAGAAGCCATTTTCAGACGATTCTGACGATGAGTCTGACGGAAATTCCGATGGGTCTTAACCCTTCTGATCAGAAGCCATTTTCAGACAAAAAGCACTTGGCTACCCATGGTCTTACTCCTAGTCTTAACCCTTCTGATCAGAAGCCATTTTCAGACACTTATTGCCCTTTCCGGTATTCTAAACTGCAAGTCTTAACCCTTCTGATCAGAAGCCATTTTCAGACATTTGGCCGAGGCTAACCTGGAAGGGGCAAATTTGAGTCTTAACCCTTCTGATCAGAAGCCATTTTCAGACAGAGTCTTTCAAGACAACCCTACCAGCCTTATGTCTTAACCCTTCTGATCAGAAGCCATTTTCAGACAGATGGAGGGTGTGCACACTACTCTGGCTACCACAGGTCTTAACCCTTCTGATCAGAAGCCATTTTCAGACCTGGCCCGGACTCCACCAGATCTCTGCGGTTGTAGGTCTTAACCCTTCTGATCAGAAGCCATTTTCAGACCATCAACTTCAGGGTCCATTTTTTATCTCCTAGTCTTAACCCTTCTGATCAGAAGCCATTTTCAGACTATACTAAAATTTTTATTAATAAAAAATTGTGTCTTAACCCTTCTGATCAGAAGCCATTTTCAGACCAGGCAGGAAGCCCTGCGGGGACGAAACCCAGTCTTAACCCTTCTGATCAGAAGCCATTTTCAGACGGAATTGGCGGGTACTACCCCAATGTTGTCCGCGTCTTAACCCTTCTGATCAGAAGCCATTTTCAGACGCTGGCAATGGTAGAAGACCTCACAGCAAGTATCGTCTTAACCCTTCTGATCAGAAGCCATTTTCAGACTTGCCTACTTTTTTTCCTCAGGTTTGGCAAGGGTTTAAAGGCTGTTTGGGGAATACCTCTCAATAAAGAGAGTCAGAATCGCTTTTTTTGAATTTCAATTTTGCGTAACATATTGAAATATAAGCACAAAACATCGATCAGCTGGTTTTGCCGGTATTTGTCATATATTTCAGGTGGTTATCATTTAGAGGTTCTAATTGATAAAACCTGGTCCTGGGACGCAGCAGGCCTCAGATTATTAAAAAGTTCCTGACCCTTGGCAATTCTGCGTTACCAGAGGATTTAAAGACACTTACGCATTCTTTGCAAAGCTGGTAAAACCTTATGGAGTCGGTTTCAGGATCAATGAATTCTTCAAGCTTTTTTTTCAGCTTTTCCAGCTTGCGCCGGTTCAGGTTAGGGCATTCAAACATGGATTTCTGGACCCTGTATCCAAAACCCTTCAAGGTCTTTCCCACCTTTTCCCTTGCCTTGTCATCGGAAATATCAAAGCACACCATGTAGAAAATGCTATTTCTCCACAAACCAGAGTCCGGGTTCAAAGCAGCGGTTTTTCCCTTCAATCCATCTGCAGAATTGCCAGATTCTTCTGCGCATCAGTCCACGGTAGTCTGTTTCTTCATTGGTTACAGGGCAGTTGACTTTTGTGGTCATCCATTTTTCATAGGTATCAAGCAGCTTTTTTGTGGCAGGCTTTTTCATTTCAACCGGCAGATTTTTTTCCTCATTTTTTTGAGTTCCGGCATCAGCCCTGTTTCTGATGATAAAAAATGAATTCTTGAACTGACGTCTGTTAATGAGTCCAAGTACCAGTCTATCCCCAAGGAATGTCCTCCATTCCTCCACCAGGTCGCAGGCCAGGGAAGGTCTGCCCCTTTTCAGAGCGTGCAGGGTGCCCAGATAGGGATCAAGGCCTGTGGCTGTAATCATGGTCAGGGTCTCCATGGTCAGCATTGTATATACATAAGAAAGCATGGCATTGACCGGATCAAGAGGCGGCCTTTTGCTTCTCCCGTTGAAGGAAAAACTCTTGTTGCGCACCAGTCTGGGGAACATGGAAAAATATATTTTCCCGGCCTGGCCCTCCACAGCTCTGACCTGATCAACATTTTCCCTGGTGGCGAGGGCTTCAGCCAGGGCGCTGATTTTTGCTCCAGCGGCAAACAGTTCATCGTCCTGATAGCTTTTTCCTCTTATGGCCAGAAAGGCTGCTGCATTATCCAGCTTTGAGCGGACCAGAGCCCTGGCCACCCTTACAGCAAATTCAGGATTGCCCATTTTATAGTACTGAGCCATGCGCCGGGCCACATGTTTGTGCTCATCCACCATCAATCTGGCTTTAAGATCCCAGTTTCGGCCAAGAATAATGGTTTCTATCCTGTTTCTGGCAAGAAGATCCATAACAGGAGCACTCAGAGATACTCCTCCCACAAGAGTAAGCTGCCTTAAGCCGTCCAGGGGTATCTGGCATAAAGTTTTGTCTTTCTTGCGCAGTTCAAGGCTGTCCGCCACTTTGCGAAGGTAAGTCCCGTACTCCAGGACATATGTTCTCTGCATCATTCCCCCTTTGAATTTTGAGCTGTTAAAGAGAAAAGCCGGGTAACTGATATGGTCACAGCAACCTGTGTGCCAGCAGCAGGCATCAGATTCACGCGGGGAATAATCCCATATAAATCAGGTGGATATTGACTTGGAAAGATAAGGGATAGTGCAAGGAGACAGGTTAAAGCAAAAAGGTGCGGGTAAAAAAATCAACCCAGGATTAAGCTTGTTTCAATCTGGGTTGATTGAGATTTTGAAAAAGCCCAGGCCGAATGATCCATTTTTGCCCATGCCTGTATGTCCGCCCAGGGCCAGGGCCTTGGCCTGCCTCGGAGAAAGCCGGCCCTGGAAAGAAACAGTACCCTTTATACCGCCAAGGGTTTTGGGGATTCCCCGGCCATAAGGTATGTCTGTCCAGGACAGATCAGATTTAGATAATACAGGTCCGGTCTCAAAAACCTGGATGGAAGCCTGTTCCGGTTCCAGATACCTGACTTTGCCGGTCAGGTGACCGAGGCAGAGGTTGTTGGCCGGATCCTGGAAATAATCCGGATCACAGTAGCGGTGCCTGTCTGCTTTGGCTCCAGGGGGCCTGGGGGTCCTGAGGGGTGTGAGAAACTTTACATCAAAACTCCGGGCCTGCTCAAGTGCTGCTGCTTGTGATGAAAGGACCTCGGGAACAACAGGGCATGCCAGTTCTGGCTGCCATATAAGTTCACTGCCCTGATAATTCAGGATTATTTCTGAGCTTATCCTGCATTGAGTCTGGACCAGATGAATATTCAAGCCTGGCCGGAAATATCCTGAACCGCCAAGAGAATTGAAATCCCAGAGCATTTCCAGCACCGGCCTGGCCAGCACTTCAGGAAAGACAAGGCCAAGGTGTATAGTCTCCGGATCAGGACCGGGATTGAACGGAACAGGCATGACCCCGGCATTGGCCTGGGAAAAATCCGGGGGCAGATATCTTTTCAGTCCGCGCCGAATAACCGCGCTCCAGGCCGGGCCGGTAAATTCTGGAAGCCTGACCCGGCCTTGAAGAAGAAAGGTGAGCTTCAGGGTGTAAAAGGGGATGAAAAAAGACATGACCTGCAGATCAATGTCTGAAGTTTTTCCAATAATACAGCCCTTCTTCTGGAAAACCGAAACTGCCTGCATCCGGCAGTTTACTGGTGTCCAGCTGGTGCAGCTTGTTGTGTTTTGTGCGCATATTATGCACCTCTTTTTTCAGGCCGGTCAGCTGTTTTTCAGTTTCTTCAACAAGATTGCTCTGATCAACTTCAATCTTTTGCCAGGTATAATCATCAGGCTTTCTTATCCAGACAAACTTGATTCTGGAAGTTGCACTGCCCATGCCCAAAGACTTGCCCAGACCGAGCTTGAAGCCATGCCTGGCTATAGAATGCTCCAGGAGAATCATTAAAGCTGCTGCTTCCTTAACTGAACAGTTTTCCGCTCCCAGCACCCCGGAAAAAGTCAGACCGGGGTTGCAGACCTGGGCATAATTGCGCAGTTTATGGCTATGGTCCTGATCATCCATCCTTGGATTCAGTTTTCTGAACGTATCTTCATCATATCCAGACAGATTGAAATGCTTATAAATCTTGGCCCCTTTAATTTCCCCGGATTCTTTGCTGAAATAGCCGTTTTTATCCCGCTTGTTGGGTTTGGGAGGGCCGAGTATGGGCAGGAGAGTCTGTGAAGCCACATCATTGCCATGTTGGTCAATCCATTTACTCAGTTTAGCCTTGACAGGTTTATTGATAAACTCTGGTTTGTCTGAAAGGGACACATTTTTATCATTGACCAGAGCTGATGATTTAAATCGACCCTTGAGCCCCACTGGACGTTCTTTTTCTGTCGGACCTGGTTCGGCTTCATCATTCATCCCAAACAAAGAACATCTGGGGCAGAGGGACATTATATTTCTACAAAGCTTGTGGTTGTCAGGAACCGCGTCTTCATGGAAAAACAGGGCCTTGAACTGAAAGTTCTTACCCACATTGGTGATTCTGCCGCCAAAATCCTGATAGTAAACAAAATCACCCGGCTTAAGGGTGTTTAAATCTTCATACCAGGGGTTGTAGGATGGAAATTTGGCTTGATCCGGCTTCATGCCCCCCATATAAACCAGCTTCTTCATCTGCCTGGAAGACAGAAAATTTTCCCGACGTATGTTTCCTTCCAGAACTTTCCCTTTTTCAGCAAAAAAACGATGATGATGCTTTTTGCCATCTCCAGGTCCTTTGTTCAAATCCATACCGTAGCGGTACTTTCCCTGATATTGAAGTTTTTGGGTATGTGATGAATCCCTGGAAGCTGACAGAGACTTGATGAGGGCTGGTTTATGCGGGCCTCTGTCCTGCAGGCTGGCATAGTAGGTTCTATTCTTTTCCAGGGAAATGCCGGGATTGGGATAATCCATGTAAAATTCCTGCACAGGCTGCACTGATATTTTTCTGGTGCTGTCACCAAGTTCTTTTATTTGGGTGATTATACCGGGTTTGGAATGATCCATATTAACCCGGTACCTTTTCCAGCCGCCGTTATAAGGATAATTGCCGGATATCTTGGGTTGCTCGGGATGCCCTTCCTCTTTTGTTATAACCCTGTAGCAGCCGCCCATGAGGTTGGCAAAGCCATTGGCAACAGCTGACTTGACTGTAAACGGACTGATGGCAAATCTGTCGCCCATCATGAGCCAGCGTTTGTTGTAACCGCAGAATTCATCATCTTTATCTCTGGGCATGGATGTAGGCTCAGAATTATCAATGCACGGGTTAAGGGCTGTGGGCGTCTGGAGAGTCCATTCAACCTCAAAGGCAATGTCAAACCTGTCTTCCAACAGTTTTGCGTGACTTGCAGGTTCAGCAGGCTGATAGTCAGGTCTGGGGATAAAGGAATATGGTGCAGCCTTGTTACTCCTTTTTGATCCGTCATGATTCTTGAATGGTTTTTTTCCAGGCCCTTTTCCGTATTTTTTTTTGCCTGATTTATTTTTCTGGCTGGGAGTATTGATGGTCTTACCCTGGCTGTCTTTAATTTTAGCCCCCATTGATCCCAGAGAGCTATAATCTATTTTTTGCTTACCCATGCTCAGCCCCCCTGCTCATGAATACATGCATCCTGGTATCCGGCTGGATAACCTCCACGCATTTTAAATTACCTGAAAATATTTTGTCTTTTGTTCCTTCTCTAAATATGGCTTCAGTTTCTTGAAAATAACAGTTTGTCTGCTCTGGGGAAGGCTCCATCTCCAGTGTCCATTTCTGTTCCAGCACAGAATCATCCAGACGTTCAACGCATACTTCTTCCAGCATGTTTCCCTGTTTTTTCCACAGATTGACTTCCATAATGTAGCCGTCTTGCGGACTGACATGTGCGCAGCTGAGAACAGCATTATTTTTTAAAAAAACGCCAAGCCTTTCCTCCCTGGAGGAAAAGGCCACAAATCCGTCATCCCAGTTGGCAGGATCAGGAAAAGAATAGTCCTGCACAGGGATTTCCCTGGAGATAAAGCTGAAATGTCCCTGTCTGTATTGATTATTCATGATCTTGCTCCGGCTTTTCCTCAGTAATTTCAATTATCTCAATCTGTCCGGTACAGGTGGATGTCTTGCCCAGGCGATACCAGCCCGGCGGGGCTGAACCGTCAGGCTGCATTTCCCGGCATAGTTCCTTTATGGCCTGACAGGCCAGTTTGCCCTGTTCCTTATTCCGGCTCATATCCACAATAATATCCAGTTCAAACTCGCCCTGCTTCAGGTATGCTCCGGAAAAAAGATTCATGTTCTGCATGGAGTGCTCGCAGAGCTGGATCCTGTTGAGTATGGCAATGTCCGGGTCAATTACTTCCGCATCGGACACAGATATCAAACCACGCCGATCTTTGCTGCCGAACCACAGGCAGCGCTTGCAAGTGCAGACCTTTGAAGACTCAAGACTATCCTGCAACTCTTTTTTTCTTTTTCTGCGCACTATAGTCTTTTGGGATTTATCTATTGACTGCTTTTGTTGACCACTACAGATTTTTTCTCCCCGGCTGCGCAGCATCCTTTCCAGTTCCCTGGAAAGAACAGCCTGACGAAACGCTTTGCCGGGAATTATGTATCTGGACTCCGGCTTGCCATTTACAACCTGTTTCTCCTGGTAGACAAAGGAATCCGGCAGTTTGGAGTTTCCAGCAAGACCATACCTTTCAAGATCAATTTCCAGGGGAGGGGACTGGGTGGAAACAGCCAGAAGCTGGCCGTCAGCAATTCTGGCCCTGATCTTTAACCGGGCCCACTTGCCTTTGACCATTTCAGACTGGCTGCAAATTTCTTCCCAGGTACTGTCTGTATCCCATTGCTCAATGTCCTGAGCCCAGAGCAGATCAAGATCCTGCTCATGTTTGAGATCCAGTGACCTGGTCATGATTTTGAGGGGGGCAAGACGTCCCAGACCGTAGGACCAGTTTCCGCCTATGGTTTCCAGGCCGGTGTCTATGACGGACAGAGAGCGCTTGACTGCATGTTCCCATTCCTCGGCTTCTTCCCTGGTCCGGCAGAAAATCACCGCGTCCAGGCAGGGCTCAATGCCCGGAGAGACCAGCTCATCAGAGTACAGGGCTCCGGGAGCCACAGTGCCGTATTGACGGTCAATCCTGTTGCCTGGCCTGATGTCCAGCGCCTTCAGATCGCAGAAAGCAGGGCTGCACCAGACCGGAGACACACCGGTTTCGTTTGTCTCGGCATCCGGGCAGGAGCCCACCTGTTCAGCCAGCTGATCCTTCCCGACCCGGTTAAGGGCCCGGCGCAGCAGGGAGGCCCAGACATAGCCGTTGATATGCAGCTTTTTATTGTCAGGTGTTTTCTCAATGCTGGAATCAGCCAGTTCTCCTTCAAAGCCTGACTTCAGGGCCAGAGGGGTTTGCAATCTGAATAAAACTCTGATTCTCAGGGCGTAAAAAACATTATCTATTACATTCATTCCGCATCCTCTTCTGTTTGTCCTTCCACCACACATCCTGCATATGTTCTAAAATGGCCTGGATAAGGGTCTTTTTATCTTCAAAGGTTTTTTGGTCAGCAATGCTTTTGTAGATGATTTTAAGGTCTTTATCCTTATCCTGAAATTTTTTCAGACGCTTGTTCAGGATATTGTTTATCCTGTCCTTATCCAGCTCCAGCAGACCCCGCAAAAAACCTGCCTGGGATCTGGAGACTGCACCTTCCTGACAAGCTCTGGCAACCTCAGACGGCAAGACTGCTTTTTTAGATAAGTTTTCGTCCTGACTGGGGTCTGTTTCGGGCTGGGCCGGAAAATATCCCCTGTAGTCAATTTTTTTTCCAAAGCCTGACCAGGGCATGGTTTGACCATTCACTTCTCTGTTCAGAATTGATCCGGGCATTACGCATATCCGGTTGCGTCTTGCTCTTTTCAGGGTGGAATTATAACCGGAAACACTGGACAATTTTATTGAATTGGAATCCCGGCTCATAAAGTTTTCATCAAAGGGAACCGGGCTGGTAACCAGAAAGGGGCCATTATATCCCTTGTCCTTGCCGGCAGGCTGGACAGGGGTCATATCCTGATATTTCAGGACGCATCCCTTTATCAGGGCCGGAACATTTTTGAGAATAAAGGATGCTCTGTGTCCGAACTCTGATTCCGGCCGGTCTATGGAGACAGTGCAGCAGAACCGGGTGTTCCCGGCCAGAAATTCCTGAATGAACAGCCCATCTTCTGTTGTAATGAACTTCTCATTCATGCTGTTTCTGGACCGGGCCTTTATTCTGATTCTGTAGGCAGCCGGTTTTTCGCTTCCGGTCACAAACCATCCTCTGTCCATGGGCTTTTGCCTGCCGTAATAAAGCCCGCTGTCATCGTCGGGATCTGCCTCCATATCCTCATGCTCCGGCTTTTGATCATCCGGCTTCTGGCCGTACACATCATTAATATCCCACTCGTTCTGCTTAATTATCTGTCTGCGCAGGGTGGTCATGGGCGGGATATAGCCTGGTCCGGGCACTGATCCGGACTGTTTGGGGGGCAAGACTGGATAAAGGGCGGAAAAACTGAGCATGCCCATATCTTCCAGGGATGGCCAGGTTCCAAACAGCTGGCAGTATACATTGACAAACCAGGCCCTGAACTGCTCAGGGGTAATGTATTCAAGTCCTTCTACTGTCTGGGCTGAGCCCTGGCCAATGGGCTTGCTCCTTAAATGGGTCCTGCTCTGAAAAACAAGATTGAATGTGCCCGGCATGTTTTCTTGAGAAAGAGAAAATGAGATCGCTTCCGGTTCACTCCATTCAATGCTCAGGGTCCCCATGCCATACCCTCTGGACCTGAAAGCCCCGAACCCGCTTAAAAGCCTGACTGCTCTGTCAAGCAGGTTTCTGGCCTTTGCAAGTTCATCCTGATCCTGGAAAAGCCCCAGGAAAAGCTCTGATTCAAGCTCTCTTCCGTTTAAGTAGGCCATTTCCCTGTTGACCAGCATGTGTTCCTGGACAGTACCGGTGTTTTCATCAATTTTAATCCTGGGCTTGACCTGGAAGATATCTGAGGGACGGGCTGTCTTGTCCTGCCTGGTCAGTTCAAGGTCGCTCAGGTACAGCAGGGATGAAGCTGAATCATCTTCCTGGCCGAAAAGCCTGGTGATCAGGTTCTTGTCAGCGCAGTGTCCGAGAGTTTCCAGCCAGTTGCAGGCCATGCGCAGGTCGCCTTTGATCTGGGTGTCCGGATAAACCGGCAGGCCCTTTTCATCCTTCAAGTGTGGATAATACCCAAAAGGCCCCTTGGCCCCGCCCCCGGTGAACCAGTATCCCCTGGCCCGGACTTTAAGCTTTCCCTGGATATGAAATAGTTTGTTAGTCATTTTTTTTACTCCCCGACAGGCTCATAAGTTCCAGAAATGTGGCCAGTCTGGCCGGCATTAATTTGCCCGGCCCATTATCTGCTGATTGTTCCCTGAACTTTTCTTCCAGAAGCAGACAGGAGTAATTCTTGTCATGCTCTGACGAGGCGCGTTTAATGATCTGTTTTTCCAGTGCCTCTGGCTGTTTTGAATATTCAAAAAGCCAGGCTGCCAGCTGCTGAACCTGGGAATTGCTTAATTTACGCTTTTGGCAAAGTGACTGGTAGTCTGAAAGATTGAGCCCTGACCACTTTTCAGGTCTTTCACCATTTGAATCAATAAATACCGGCTTTTCAAATGTAAGCTTTTCTGTGCTTACATCTGCCTCATCCCCGATGATCCGCCAGTTGACGCTGTTGGCTTTTCGCTTTGAGGTTTCCTTGGCCTCTTTCATAAGTTCCTCTCCCAGGGCATGCAGCCTGGAAAAAGGTGTGTGTACCGGAGTTATTATGAACGAAGCTCCGAATCCGTAGGGTTCTGTGGGTTTGATTGGCCTGTCCGGGTCTCTTTGTTTGATTTCAGCCTTGCGATTCTCCAGCCATGATACATTCAAAGGGTGGTCTTCTGGCAAGCCTGCCAATTTACCATTTACTGCTTCTGAGAGATTCCGGGCAAAATCCAGGACATACTTTTCATCCATGACCAGGCAGAGATCATCACCCCCAGCCACTATTATCCTGAAGGGCAGGTATTCCTTATTATCTTTTCTGGAGACAGGAGAAAAGCCGGTATTGATCAAGGCTTGAACTGTACTGTCAATAAAAATCCGCTTTACCTTATCAAAAGTATCTTTGATCCTGTCTTCATCCTGAGCCAGCCAGACCGGGACCTTGTCGTTCATATTGTTGATGTCCGAGGCCCAGACCGCCATGCGCCTGCGGCCCTGGTCTTCATTTTCATTCTCAGGGAATAAATCTTCAAAGTTGGAGGGAATCTCTGCAAAGGCGCCTTTTTCATTTAACTTGAAAAATTCAGAGTAAATCTTCTCCAATGTTGTCTTGTGGTTTTCAGACTCTTTGCTGATGGATGAAGACTGCCACATTTCATGACACAGTGAACAGACTTTGGCCTTTGATTCTGGCCTGTAGATAACCTTGCCTGCAACAGCCGGATACTCTCCGCACTCTTCGCATCTCTTGAGTTGAGGGTTGAAGGTCAGCCCATAGCCCCGGAAGCCGGCTTTCTGGGTCTGGATCTGCTGGCGCAGACTTAAGGAACCTTTTTTGTCTTCTTCCCAGGCCTTTCTCAGGTTGTCCCCCTCTCCAATACAGGCCTGAAACTCAAGCATGGGAAGGGTGGTGGCCACCTTCTTTTTTGTTTGTTCAAGACATTGCCTGGCATTTTGATGATCATCAAACCTGGCCGTGAATTTGCCGCCTCCTGCAACCAGGACCTTGCCCTGGTTGTTGCGGGCAATTTCCGGCAATTTAATTTCATTCAATCTGGATAAGGTCAGGCTGGTTCCGGCCATCCACCACAGACGGTGATGGCGCAGGATGGTTTTTTGAATGGCTGAATACTGGAAGGACAGGTAGTAAGGCATTTTTGCTCCTGGTGATATTGCTGATTTTAAATCAAGAAAGGTTTTTTTTTAGAATAATTTTATAAACAATTCAATACTTCAACAGCTGTTTCAGGTACGCAGTTGATAACCAGAGCGTATCCCCTCTGCTGCAAAGGGCAGGCCATTGCGGTCAGGACCGGTCAGGCGCCGGAAAAACCCTTTATACAGGTCAGTTTTCTCTGGTCCGGCAGGATATGGTTCAACCCTGTCAGATATTTCCCCTGAACCTGGGTTTAAATTGATTTAAACCAGGGAGAGCATTTCTTTTTTTTTTGAAAAAATCAGGATACAGACTCCCCTGCACCTGAATCATCTTCACACTTTGCGTTTGACGCGAAATGTAAACATGAGGGCGGGGTTCAGGGCAGGGCAGGGGAGGGCTTTGATCATTCCCGGCTCATTAAAGGCCTGAAATTCTGCCCGGGCATTACTCCATGCCGTTTTCCCGGATTTCCAGGCAGAAGGCTGTGACCAGGTTTTTATCCAGCTTGCTTCCAGCCATGGACTCAAGGATCTCCATGGCCTGCAGCGGGGTCCGGCCTTTTTGATAGGGCCGGTCAGTGGTGATGGCATCAAAAGTATCAGCAATGGCGATGATTTTTGCGCCCAGAGGGATCTGGTCCCCGGTCAGGCCCCTGGGATATCCGGTGCCGTCCATTCTTTCATGGTGATAAAGCACATATTCCTTAACCGGCCCCAGAAAGTCCAGCCAGTAAAGAATGCTGGAGCCAATTTCCGGGTGTTTTCTGATTTCTTCCAGCAGCCCTGGCTTACTGCCAAAGTCCTCGCTGCTGAACATCCTGTCTGAAAAGCCGATTTTTCCGATATCATGCAGCAACGCACCAATATAAATGTATTCCGCCTTATCCCTGCTCAAACCCACTCTTCTGGAAAGACGCATGGAATATCCTGCAGTGCGCTGATTATGCCCCTCTGTGTATTTGTCCCTGGCTCCCAGAGCAGAGGAGATGGTAATGACCATGCTGGTGACGTCTTTTCTGATCTTGTCATTCAGATCCCTGAGTTTTTGATTGTCCATGTTGATGCGCTGTTCCCTTGCTTCCAGACTGACCATCATCATTCCAATGGCCTCAGCCAGTCGTCTGATGATTTCAGGGTTTTGCCCGTCTGTGAAAGTATAAATTTCACCGGAAAACACCCCTCTGGAAATATCTTCAATGATTCTGAGGAGATGGTTTATCTGGCTGTCAAGGTCCTGATGCCTGGTGCTGATGGAAGACATGGCGCCCCCGGGAGGTTGGAATAATTATGAACAAATCCGGCGGATGGGATATTTCAAACCAGCATAAATTTCAGAGCATTTTTACATAATTGCCCGGGAAAGGCAAGACAGTCCGGATTTTCTGCCGGGCTGGAGCCCTGGCAGGAAAATCATAAAGGGCAGGTCATGGTCTGAATCATCTAATTCAGATCTTTTATCCGGACCGGTCCGGCCAGATAAGCATCCATGCCCGGTTTAATACATTTTTCCCGGCCGCCAGGAATGGCACAGGCTGTCAGGGCGGTAACCGGGGTATATGGCGTTTAAAACAATCTCTGTCTGCCGGTATCCTGAAAACAGAGGCCATGAGATCATCCCGGGATTCATATCCCGGCATCCGGGCCATGGCCTGGTTAACGGCAGGCAGTCTTTCTTCAGGGGCGGAGGTGAAAATGCCTGTGCAAGCGTTGGTCAGAATCTTCCGGGAATCCATGAAAGAGTTCATCCCAGGCAGGTCCAGGACCCTGGAAGAGGGGAAGTCTTTTGTTTTCATTGTTTGCTCCTGGTTTTTCAGCAAAAAAGGATTCAGCACCCGGGACAGGTTTCAAGCAGAATAGCAGTGGATTGACTGCTAAATTAAAGTTGAGGTATCTTTTGTCTGGAAAGTTACAAACAGGTAATGTTCCCTGTTCCAGTGCCTGGAGTTTCTGTCCATTATGGAGGACTGACTCTGAACCACCTGGAACATAAAAATCTGACGTTCTGAAAATGATGGATTTCAGGGCAGGGGTCAGCTAAAATCAGCATTCAGGACAGGAGAATAATGGATATAGCTGTAAACCGAAAATCTGCAGGCACCCTGATATTTCTGGTGCTGGGCCTGGTGGTTCTGGGCGCGGGTCTGGTGCTTCTGACCTGGCAGAATCTCAAGCAGCAGGAGATGCATGTCAGGGAGCAGCTGGAAATCACAGCCAGGGCCATTGCAAGAAGTGTTAAGGCCAATCTGTACCGCGGGCTTTTCAGAAGCATGGGCCCTGGAAGGTGGAATCAGGACAGTGAGGCTGTGCAGCTGGTCAGTGATGTGCTGAAGGATCTGGTGCAAGGCAGTGATGTGGTCTTTGTGGATATTTATTCTGCAAGGGGCAGGATTTTTATTTCCAGGGAAGAGCATGAGGCAGAGCCTTTTGTTCCCACTCAGGAAATGATGGACAGCGCCATGCAGGGCAGCTGGACCGGCCGGACAGAATACTTGGGACAGGAAGTGTTTGTTGTGGGCCTGCCTGTCAGGCCGCCTGTCATGAGAAGCATGATGGGCCGACGCTATGCCCGGGAAATGCATCATGCAGATGAACCAGGACAGGTGTTTATTGCTCTGGACATGACCTCGCATATGGATGTTTATACAGGGTTCAGAAGAACCATTATCCTGCAGGCGGTTTTTGTGCTGGCAGCGGTTCTTGTGATCTGGTTTCTGATGCTGGCGGTGATCAGAAAGCGGGATGAGCAGAAAAAATATGCCCAGCTGAAAACCTTTCATTCCACCCTGCTGGACAATATGCCTGACGGACTGTTGAGTGTAGACAGCCGGGGCATTGTCACAGCGGCCAATCCGGCTGCTTCGGCGATTCTGTCCAGGGAGGCCAGCCTGGTGGGGCAGAATCTGCAGGAAATCATGCCGGCAGGTTTTGATGTCCAGCAGGAACAGGCCTGGATGGAGACCATTCTTAATGACCGGAATCTGGAAATAATGTTTCTGCCCATGGCCAAAGAAAAGGATGCCCTGGTGCTCATCAGGGACAGGACCAGAATGAAAAAGCTGGAAAAGGACCTGGAGCATGCCCGGGATCTGGCAACCCTGGGCAGGTTTGCCGCAGGGCTGGCCCATGAAATACGAAACCCTTTGAGTTCCCTGAGGGGCTTTGCCCAGTATTTTATGCATAAATTTGAGGAAAATGACCCGGCCAGAGCCTATGCCCAGACCATGGTCAGGGAGTCTGACCGGCTGAACAGGGTGGTCAGCCATCTGCTTTACCTGGCCAGACCCCGTGCGGTGCATCCTGCTGAAATTTCTCTGCCGGCCCTGTTTCAGGAGCTGGAGGTCCTTCTTGGAGCGGATCTCAAAGAAAACAACTGCACACTGATCATGAAGCCCACAGCTGAAAAGGTCCGGGCAGACAGCGATCTTTTGAAGCAGGCCCTGATCAACTTGCTTTTGAACAGCATGGAAGCCCTAAAAACAGGAGGGGGCAAAATAATACTTGGTTCAACACAGACTGCAGACTCGGTCTGTATATCAGCAGCTGATAATGGCCCGGGCATGGATGAAGATACCCGGGCCAGAGCCATGGAGCCCTTTTTTTCCACCAGGGACAAAGGCACAGGACTGGGTCTGGCCATTGTGCACCGGATAGTCAGGGATCATAAAGGCAGCATGGAGATAATTTCAGAACCAGGCTCAGGCACAGAGGTCAGGCTTTGCTTTCCTCAGGGGGAGAAATAGGGAAGAGATTAGAAGCCGGAAGGTAAAGGGAAGGGTTTTATCCGCGAATCAGAAGAACTTGAGAGTTAAAAGTTAAAGGTAAAGATAAAGAAATCAGGCTGTTGAAGC
>CAZHCY010000006.1:0-13845 GCA_964531185.1 uncultured Desulfovibrionales bacterium
AAACATGTTTCTGGCCCTGGAGCCCAAGATCGGCATAAAAGGTCTGGGCATGGTAGGCGTAGAGAATACTTTCCAGGTTACTCCTGACGGCGGCAGGTGCATTACTGGAGACAGCTTTGAAGCTGTGAGGGTCTAAAGGAAGATAACCATGAATGATGAATTTGGAAGAAGAGAAAGAAAAGCCCACGGAATACACGGAAGGATATGGAAAGAAGATAGAAAGATAGAGGTCCATAAATCGAAAAAAGAGAAATGACAGGAGAGATTTATCCCCGAATCTCCCGAATATGGAGAAGAAAAAAGAGAAAAGATAGGAGAGATTTGGCCACGAATCTGCACGAATAAGAATGAAGAAGGGATGTTTGCCGGCTGCTTGTGGCAGCCGGCAAAGGGCCTTTTGCTGGCGAGGGGAAGGGCTTAAGAATTTGGCAGGGTTATGAAACCAGGGTCTTTGAAGCTTGAGCCGGGAAGTTAAACTCAAATGGATTCAGTTTCTGAGGTCAATGATAGACTGTCCTCCTGGTGGGTTAAAAATAACTGACAATAATATTTTGATGGTCTTTAAAGGATTATTATAAAGAAGTAGTATTTTTTAGTCCTGGCAAGGCTTTTTTCTCAGTTTAAATCTTTATTTGCTCCTCTGGTTATATTTGACCACAAATGGTTGTAAGTAACCACGGCCATTTAATCATAAGCAGGCAGACCAGGAGGATTCATTTGCTTCAAACCAGAATTCGTAATTTCAGATTTTTTTCAGGACACTGGGCAGGTCTGCTGCTAATTGTTATCGCCGGGGTGCTGGTCTATTCCAATACCCTGGAAGTCCCCTTTGTCCTGGATGATGTCCGGCAGATTGAGGAAAATCAGGACATCAGGTCTCTGGAAAATTTTCTTGACTGGAAAGTCCTGGCCAAAAATCGCCCCTTGACTGACTTCACCTTTGCTCTAAATTATCATTTTCACGGACTGGATGTCACCGGTTACCATCTGGTCAACCTGGTTCTGCATCTGGCCAACGGCGTGCTGGTCTACTGGCTTGTCTTGCTCTTTGCCGGAGCCGGCCGGAGAGATGAGAGCCAGCATTTCTCTGAATCTGCAGCAGTCAGGCTCATGGCTTTTTTTGCCGCATTAATATTTGTGGTTCATCCCCTTCAGACCCAGGCGGTCACCTACATAGTCCAGCGTTTTACCATAATGGCTGCCGGATTTTATATTTTATCCGTTATTTTTTATATTCTGGGCAGAAACAGGCTGGCCCAGGGCTCCGGGCTGAACTGGAAGCCTGGGGCTGTTTTTTTTACTTTGTCCTTTTTTTCAGGCCTTCTGGCTTTCCTGAGTAAGCAAAACGCTGCCAGCCTGCCCGGGATGATCCTGGCCTGCGAACTGATCCTGTATGACCGCACCTGGGCGGGGTGGAAGCGAAAGCTCAAATGGATAGCTCCGGGGTGCGCTCTTTTTATCCTCTTTGTTCTTTATAATGTGGGTTTTTTTTCAGGAAGCTTCAGCATGGGCAGGGCGCTTGAGGATGTTTCGACTCTTATGCGCGAAACAGAAGATATTTCCAGATGGGAATATCTCATGACTCAGTTTACGGTCCTGCCCAGGTATCTGTTGTTGTATGTTTTTCCAGTGGGGCAGAATATTGATCCCATGTATCCGGTTACCACGGATTTTTTCAATCTCTATACCCTGGCCGGCACTTTTTTTCTGGCCATACTTCTGGGGGCGGGCATTTATCTGATTCCCAGGCAGCCCCTGCCAGCCCTGTCCATTTTCTGGTTTTTTATAACCCTTTCTGTTGAATCCAGCATCATTCCCATCAGCGACCCCATGTTTGAGCACAGGATGTACCTGCCCATGATGGGGCCGGCCCTGGCCACGGCCTGGGTGGGGGCAAGGGTTGCCCGGAGGCACTTTAAACTGATCATGGCTGCGGCAATCTGCCTGGTCCTGGCTTTTGGAGCAGCTTCCTATGCCCGGAACAGCGTCTGGCAAAGTGAATTGTCCATATGGCAGGATTCGGTGAGCAAAAATTCAGACAACCACCGGGCCCATACCAGTCTGGCCCTGGTGCTGGAAGAAACGGGCCGGCGGCAGCAGGCCCTGAAGCATTACAATAGAGCCCTGGAGATAAACCCGGATTACGGGTTTGCCCATCTCAATTTAGGCGCGCTTCTGGCGGAGTCAGGACAAGCAGTCAGGGCGGAAAAACATTTCCGCCAGGCGCTTGAGGAATTGCCGAACAATCCAGGAATTCTGAGCAACCTGGGAGCCAGCCTTGCTGCTCAGGGCAGGTTCAAGGAAGCGCTGGAGTTCTTTGGCAGAGTCCTGAAATTTGAACCGGACAACATTCAGGCCAGGTTCAATCTGGCTGTCACCCTGGCCAGGCTTGAGCGCTTTGATGAGGCTTCAGAACAGGTGCTGGCAATTCTGGCCAGAGACCAAGACAATGCCCAGGCTCTTCAGCTGCAGAAGTTTTTGACCAATACTCAGCAAAGCAGGGAGTAGAGAGCGATATCCTGTGGTTCATTAATTGCAAAGCTGTCTTTGCTATGAAAATCGCCAACATGGTTATTTTATTCATATTAGTTCTGCCTGTCTCAGTCTTGGGTGGAAATCCGACAATATATCAGGTGAGCTTAAATCCGGGATCCCCGGCAGTGTATGATAAGCATGACAGTCCTGTCCAAGGCCTGGATATTCTGGATGGAAGAGCTGATGCGGATTTTGCCCAGGCTTCGGACACTTTCAGGCACTTAGCGGAGCAGCTCAGGGTTCTGGTAAACGTGGGCCGGAAGGAACCAGGCAAGGTGGCAGCTCTGCTTGGAATGGATCCAGACAAACTTTTTCCCGGAGTGCTGGAGTTTGATCCGCTTTGGAACAGTCACAAGTGGTCTCTAAGATCAAACCGGATCCTGCAGTCCAGCGCTGCAGACCATGCCAGGGACATGCTGAGCAGGGATTACCTTTCCTCCAGGAGCCCAGAGGGTTCAGGTCCTGCAGACAGGGCTGAGGCCCGTGGTTACAAGGGTATACAGGTCCAGGAATATATATCTGTTCTGGCGCCCCAGAGCTATGTCAGCCCCGAGAAAGCACTGGTGGAACTGTTTGTCCGTTTTTTTGAGGCACAGGCAGCTGAATACTCAAAGGGCAAAGACAGCATTTTTGATTATGGTCTCAGGGATATCGGCATTGCTTATTCCAGCGGCACCCTGACCGTAGAAGGCAATAAAACCAGCGTTTATCTGCTTGTTATTAATACCGGCACCTCTGAATATCACCGGGTGGAAAATTCTTTGAGGAGAATGGTTCATGCCTCAAGAAACGACATTGAATCATTTCTCCAATATTATGAGATTGACCAGGAAAAGGCTGCCAGAGCCATGAACGGATTTCTGCTCAGCAAGGTAAACGGGGGTTTGTTTCCTGTGTTTTTTTACGCTTCTGAGGAAGACACCAACCTCTTAAATCTCGCTCTGGATAAAAGTGCAGGCCCTCGCCAAGAGTTTGTGGAGCTTGACAGAGTGGAGCTTAAAAAATGTTTTGACCAGGGCTATGATCCGGATGAAGCAGCTGCAGAGTTCATGCGTGAGCTGTCCTTTCTTGAAAATTTCGAGGGGGTCAGGCTGCTGCTTAATGAGCGGGCCAATGCTTCCATGTTGAATGTAAGCGGAGAGGAAAGCCAATCAGGCACATGTTTGACCATGAAACTGGTCATGGGCCGTGTGGCTGAGCCCCCTGATGTTTTTATGGGCATTGTCCTGGCCGGCGATTCTCAGGACATGGATCTGTTTGGCAAAGCAGAGCCTGCTCAAAATGTCTATCTTGTTCTATACAATGAGCATGGCCGGCCTGTTTCAAGTTTTTTGCCTGGTCAGGATGGTTGTTTCAGGATGGAGATGAGCTCCGGAGTGAACAACTGGGAAATCTGGAGGATGGATCAGTTCATGGCCTCAGGGTCGTTCCGGGGAGGCTTCAGGTCCATCTGGAAACCCTTGTTTTTCATGGACAGACATTGATGCCATGTCAGCCTGCTTTTCCTTGACACTTATCATTTTGGCAGGTAATGGTTATTCTTATTTTTTACACACAAATCCATGATCAGGGCAAATCCAGAGATTTAAGCGATTGGTCCTGATTTAATATTTAACGGAGTTATCATTGTCCTATAGAAGATTGGTCGCTCTCCTGTTTTTTTTATGTCTGACACCCTTTACAGTTCAGGCAGCTCAGGATCAGGATGCTGTCGTGGCTATGGCAGGAGATATTCCTGTGCATGAAGGCTATTTGACAAGTCTTAAGGAATATTATGCTTCTGGTGGATTCACCAGTGAGCGGGATCAGTACATTAAACAGGCTGTAAGATTCAAGATCCTGGCAGCAGAAGCCGCCAAAGAAGGTCTGGAACCTGCTGAGCTTAACCTGGAGAGCTGGGACTACGACCTGGAAAGCGGCTACAACAAACAGCTGATAGAAGACATAGGCCTGGCAGAAGCCTATATGGCCAGGGCCATAGCTGAATATCCAGTTGATTCTGTGGTTATTGATTCCTATTACCGTTCCAAGCCAGGTCATTTTAAGGAAGGACCCTGGAATGATGCCGAGCTTGTCCCTCTTGATGATGAGCTTAGAGCTGGAATAAAGGCCAGGATTCTGGAAATGGTCAGAAGCAGAATTATTGATAAAATATACAAGGATATAAAAAAGGACTATGAAATTCAGATTTTCAACTGAGTTGAAGCTTTTTCGGCTAATTTTCCTGGCAGCTTTTGTTATGGCTGTTTTGGGATGCGGAAATGGTGAAGAAAATCAGGATAATGAGCAGGCTGTGGCTGAACCAGAGGTAGCAATAGAATTTGTAGAGACCGAAGAAGAGGGAGTTGTGCAAAAGTGGCCGGACAGTGAACTTAAGGACAGGATGGCCAGGTACTGGCTAACCAGGTTTTCAGGTGATTCTGACGGTTCGTGGGAGATGGAAGCCCCTCATTTTCAGTTTATTGCCAGTAAGAAAAAATATGAAAATTACCTGGCTACATCCAGAGCAGATCTGCAGAGAATTGACGTAAAGGAGATTAAGCAGGGATCGGAGTACTTTTATCAGGTGGACAGCATCCTGATTTTTAAGCGTTCCGGCAAAGCACAGGAGCTTGAAGTGTCTGATCGGTGGGTATATGTGGATGATCAGTGGTATCATGTAATCTGGGACCCGCTCATCTTTCCCTTTACCTCTGCTTAGTATGATAATTGCAAGGTTAAGGAAATTTTTTGGCATATTTACAACTATCTAATTTTTTTTAAGGAGGTGAGGCAGGAATTTACTTGATTTTTTTTGCAAAAGGTGGAAATATTTTATTTGAAGGCGATGGTACAGAGATTTCAATTTAAACTTGAAAGGAGAAAATTATGAAACGGATTTTTCAAACAATTGCTCTTCTGGCCGTGATGATGGTCATGAGCGCTCCTGCCTGGTCACATACTTATAGTGACCATGTAAGCGTTGCAAATAATGGAGAGGGAGATCTGATATTCTTCCCTACTTATTTTGCATTTGAAGGCTTCCAGACCAAGCTGCAGGTCATTAACACAAGGGATGACATGTCTGCGGTTGTCAAGCTCGTTGTTCGTACTCCTCAATACAGCCAGGAAATTCTTGACTTCTTTATTTTTCTTTCTCCCACAGATGTATGGGAAGGATATCTTAAGTGGGAAGACGGCGAGCCAGTCATATATTCTGAAGATGACAGTTCCCTTGTTTCTTCTGCCCCCACTTTTGCCTCTGCTGAAAACCCAATGCAGAAAGCTTTGACTGAAAAGTGCGAAGAAGTTAATATTTACGGTTATGTTGAAGGATTTCTCACTTGGGTGTTTCCTGAAGATGATGATGCAACAAACCTTACTGCTGCTCCAGTAGAAAAGGAAGATATTTATAATGCATACGTTGGATCTGGATCCGGAGTAGCTAATCCAAAACCAACAGCAGGTTATGCTCCTAAAAGAGCTGATGATTTAGATTTTGAAACAAATATACTTGCAGCTAACCAGCAGATTCAGTCACCTTTGCTGGGCTGGAGCAGTGCTTTAAGAGCAATTATCCTTAAAGATTATTTGGCCACTACAGAATATACAACTTTGGAAGAGACAATCATAGGAACCGAGGCAAGAAACAATCTTCAGGAAGTGGAAGCAGCAATGGCCAAAAACAATGTTGGCATGCCTTACATTTATAATGAGGAAGGAAACTCTTTTCATTTTTTCAATTTTCCAACAAAGCTGACAAGGCTTGATGACGAATGCCGGATAACAAATTGGCTTAGTGATTATGAAGGCTTTGAAGGCTCAGACTTTAATGAGAGTACAGATACTTGGGGATCTGTAAAAGTTCGCTACACTGCCTCTCTTTATGATCAGGAAGAAAATGAACAAAAAGGCACTACACCTATTTTTTCACCAGCCCCTGTAGATGTTGATCATTTCCCCTTTGAGCTGGATTTCTTTTCACCAGCAGTTGAGGGATTTGAAAAAGGCTGGGTAAAATATGAATTGCCCAATGGCCCGACCTCAGGTGTGAACTTGGCCAATGAACCACTTCGTTATTATGGCGCACCGGTAATACCTTTTGTTATGAATTTTGGTGACGGCGGTTTCTCAACCATGAACTCCTTCTATAGCGAGAGAGACGTTAAAGGATCAGATGATGGTGGAGTAACTTGGTATAATTTACCTGGCTATCAGTATGCACGGGTAACACCTGGAACATAAAAGATACTAACCAACTAATTATTTGATTTATAGGGCAACCTTCAATTTTGAAGGTTGCCCTTTTTCATTGGCGCGCCCCTGGCAGGGCTGGTGGCACTTAAGCGCCATCCAGTCAATCGTTATGTTTGGCTCAGGGCTTAAAAAATAAAGACAGTTATTTGGGTAGCCAAACAGTTAACAGATGGATTATATATGGTAATTTGCAAGAAAATTTATTTTTACAGCACTTGTCCAATATTCTGCCTGATGATCTGGACAAGGAAATCAAACATAGAGGACGTGTATTCAGTCACTCCACAGACGACTTGACCATCAATGTTAGCAGGTTTTTTCATATAAATGCTTTATTACTTTGCTCTTCCGGTTTCTGACAGAGGACAGCTGGAATTATGAATTTACGAGATAATAGCGCTGCAGACTGGATCTGAAGACTTAAATTCCCTGGCTGGATCACAATGTAATGGGCATTATAGGTCACTCTTTAAGACGGTGCTTTCATCGGTTACACACTTCTTGGATGCATTGCAGGAGAAAATCACAAAGGAGTGGTCGATTAGTGCAAAAGGTGATCAAACCTCTCTCGCTGAAGCTGCAAGGCAGAGGAAACTCTTCAAGCTGGCGGAGATAAATTTGGTTTTGAACAACTGAATTAATGAAGATACTTTAAGTTGTGAAAAAGTTTCTGCCAAGAGTGGAAGAGTGTCCATAGAATGGCGAGACAACTGATGTGATAGGGTGGCAAAATAATGGACGCCATAGTTGAGATGGATATGTGACGCTCCTGGTGTGATACCAAAACATAGCCATGAATCAGACTTAATTCGACTCTTTGAAAACTATGATTCGTATTGCTGTTTGCCACACATCGGAAGCTTAAAGGAACTATATATACTTCGGGAGCATTACCCGTTTGTAAATTTCGAGAAAAATCAAGAAATTTAGGTCAGGCAGGGGGACTGTCCCTGGCTTCGGGACAGTCCCCAAAGTGGATAAATCTTTTTTTATGTCCAAAGTGAACCTAAATCTGAATCATTTACAAACTGGTAATGCTCCCTATACTTCAGAGTTGAGAAAAGGTATGCCCAATGATGAGAAATGAAGGTTGGCGATAGCCTTTCTTCTGCGCGATATTAGCTGGCAAAGGATTTATAGGAAAGCAGGGGACAGGCACCACAGCTCTTGTTTTGTGGGTGATGCAAGAAAAAGACTTGGAAAAACAAGCTCTTGGAGAGCCAGTCTCCGTGCATCATGCAAATGGCTAAACTGTTACTATCAGAGTTTTCTGCTTAGATCAATATGTGTAATATGGAACAAAAATTCCTATCAACAAAGGAGGATAAACTCTTGCCATGCATCCATCACAATTTTATTAGGTTGTTTTATGAATGTACTAACCCATTAACACACGACCAGGATGCATGTATGTGCTGGGCATTTATTTTGCATGGTTATTCTAAAAAATAGATTAGGTTCAGATAGGATAACCTTGGTAATGGTGACCTCTCAAATACGTAATTCTTTTAATCAGACATTCACCCTGGCGTAATGGAATGGATTGTGGGGATTATTTCAATTTAGGTAGCCGTTTAGCCTTTTTTAGGAAAGCACAGAATAAACGCTCCAGCTTTTTTTGGGTGAGACAAGGAACAGGCGAGGATAACTATCGCTGTGAGAGCCAAAACCCGTGCCTCATACAACTGACTTAAATGTTATGAATTTAACTGAGCCAGATAGAAAGTGTGCTGATTAAATATTGCAGAAGTAGAAGTAACCCTTGTCAACAGGCAATACCTGGTCCATTTGCCGCTAAAAGTCTGGAATTACAAGGTTCATAAATAAACATTTCCATAAACTGACCACTGTCTCCTGTGACAGCAGAGACGAGTTTTCAGTGGAAGCCGGATAATTTTGAATTTATGATCTATAGTAAATGTATTGCTTTGTGGCATATATGGATAAAACCTTCTGTTTTGTCAGCCTTTTTTTCTAAAATTTAGACCTTTAACTTTGTTATTAGAGGTGATTCATGATATATCTTTATAGTATAAAGATAATGTTGATTTTAATTTTATGTAATTTTTCGTTATCATTTGCTGATATGTCATTGTATGATACGAATTACACTCCAAAAGACTTATGTGATCATGTAAAAGAAGGCCAGCCTTATTTTTCATTTCAATCCGGAACTTATCCTGAACCTCCAAAACAATACGAGCGTTATTTTATACCTCCTTATTTAACAAGCTTAGGCTTGTCGATATCTATTTCTCATGGATATAACAATGTGAAAATTGCAATGAAATATGGATCTCCTCCTAATGATTACTCACCTAATGTATTACCAGAAGAATTGCCAGCAAATACAGAATATTATACTGTTCCTCCGCTTTATCCTATAAGGTCAGTTGATGAGCTCTATGAAGAAGCAGTTATAAAAGTTGGTTCTGGGGGTAGTGAAAAATATGATTTGATGAATTTGACTACCAAAGAATCCTTATTTACTAAATCTCTGGAAAGTGAAAAAGAATCATGGCTTTACACGAATTTATTCAGTGAACGTAACAGGGTTTTAAAGCTTAAAGTTAATATGTATTTTGATAGGGAGCCATTTCTTGACTGGTGTGATGGAAAAACAGCGCAAGGTCCTTCTAAGCCCATTGCAGCTGCTGATGATACATGGTCATCTTCACCCCAGGAGATTACATTCAACTCAGACAGTGCAGAAGAAATATGCTATATTAAAAATGAAAAAAGTCTTTCAAACGGTGAGGTGCCAGAGGATCCTAAAAATCCTGGCGATCCGGTTCGTGGAGATGAAAAATCATGTGTTAGTGGTTCAGAGGGCAAGCTAAGAATTACTGCTGAAAAAGGCGAATACAAAAAAATTAGAATTAATTTCAAGGCCTGGAATGAGGAGGGCGAAAGCGAAGTTTCGTCCTATATTTATGGTTTGGATCTGAGACCTGTTGTCCCTGGCCAAGTTAAAGTCCAACCAAACGACACGGAAACAAACGGCAAAACAATTAAACTCCAAGTATCATCTGAGAATTCAACTAAAATTTATTATAATAAAGTTGAAGAGGATTCAGAATCAGGAGAAATTGAATATCCAGCCGAAAGTGAACTTGGTGATTATCAGGAATGGACTAAAACTATTCCAAAATCTGGTGAGCTTGAACTGAGCACTGAAAGTGACGTTCACAAAAAAGTTATTATACAGTTCGTGGGATATAATCCTAACAACGAACAGAATCCTTATGGAGAGGTAAGTAAGGTTTATAAATATTATTTAAAAGGTTTATCTGTTAAACCTGGCCCTGTTGAGGTGCACCCTGAAGAGGGTTCATTTGATAATAAAACTAACATTGACGTTTCAAGCGCAAATGCTACACATATCCTTTATGAAGTAAAAGAAGATGGTAGTGTGCCGGAAAAGCCTGACATTGAAAATTCTGAACACATTAATGGACCAAACGGAACATATACATTATCTGGAAAAGAAGGTGATACTGTAAAATATAAAGTTAAGTTTAGAGGATATAATTTTGATAGCAACTCATATGGTCCTGTATCAGATGTTTACCAATTTGATGTTACACGCTCAGCATCACAGGAAAAAGAAGAGTGTAAAGCTCAAGGCGGTATTTGGTTTAACAATCACTGTTTTGTAGCAAAGAAATCCAAAGGTTACTTAAAAATAGCAATTGATCCCGAATCTGCTATTGTAGATGGAGCCAAGTGGAGACGACAGGGTACCGACCAATGGAATGATTCATCATCAAGAGAGTTAGTTCCTGTTGGAACGCATACTGTGGAATTTAAGGAAATTGAGGGCTGGAAGACCCCTGAGCCAATAACAGTTTCAGTGGAAAAAGATAAACTTGCAGAGGGCAGTGCCAGTTATTCAGAAGATGGAGGAACAGGATATATCACTGTATATATTCAGCCTGCAGAAGCTGTGAGTACCGGCGCACAGTGGGGGGTCAACCAAGATAAGCTATATGATAGCGGTCATCCTGTTGCTGTTGAGTCAGGAACTTATGATCTTTATTTCCTGCCTGTTGAAGGCTGGGTTGAACCAGATGATACTAGTGTAGAAATCGAAGCAGATATGTCCAGGGACATTGTAGTCAGGTATACCCGACCTGATGACCTGAGCTACAAGGATGAAAACGTAAAGTATCTGTACAAAAACCGGCCAGAGTACAGGCTTACAAAAGCCTTCAGAAATCCAGAATCAAAAAGGATAGAGCTTGATTTAGCACTTATCAATGGCAAGTCATTAAAAGACTTTATTATGCCTTTGCTTTCAAACAAAGAAATGCAGCTTAGCTGGGATGAGAAACAGGGGGAAGTGGGCATAGGTTTTGATGATACTGGTGGGCTTAAGCTCAAGCTTATGGCTGCTGAGGTATTTACAACTCAAAAAAATGACGGGATCAAGGTTGACGAGTCAGGAAAATGGACTTTTATCCAGGATGAGCTGGCTGTTGAGTTTGAACCGGTCTGGTATGACCAGTCAGTAAAGACAACACTTGAACAGGATTTCCAAGCCTCATTTAGAGATACTGCTGCTGTTTTTTCTGAAGGAAATCAACAGTATGTTTTCAGGCCGGACTATATCCATGGCAGTGCATCAGGTGAAAAGAACCATCAACTTGATGGACAAGACTGCACCTTGTGGATTAAAACAGATGAAAACACGAAACAGCATTTTGTCCCCTATGTTCACGATGTCCAGGGATTTGCTGACCTTTTAAATCAGTATGGTCTTACCCTTGAGGTATCGCCTTATCCCCTGCCTTACGGACAGGCAGTAATAAAACATTACTCAGAAGGAGAACTTGTGTTTAAGGGCTCCCCAAGCTGCAGGCTGCACAGCGGGAAAGAAGCTGATCAGATTACTCTGGAGCTTGTTCAGGATGAGAACGGAGACGGTTTGCCAGAGCTTCTTTTGAGAAGCCCTTTGGGCGGTCAGAAGATATTCAGCAGTTACTGAACACAAAAGAATATTGCAATAATCTATATCAAAACCCCGGCCCAGCCGGGGTTTTTTTTAGCCAATTCTGGTCAGAAATGACCAGCTTGCGAGGTGTTTTTAGTATGATTCAGGATATTTATGATGTAACCATTCAGGTGGGGTCTCCGGCTTGGGGACAGTCCCCGCTATATACGCTGCGAAGAAAGAGAAACCAATTGGGGGGCATAAAAGCCATACTTATATCAAAATCTTTACCCAGCGAGGGACAGTCCCCAAGCCGGATCAGACCGTAAACCGTCATCCCCTGAATGCTTACGTTATGATAAGACTTTTGTTTTTTATCCCAGGCAGCCTGAAGGGGCCAGAATATTTGTTCAATACAGATATCGTAGTGACAACCGAAAATCAACCAGGCGTGATCACACAATTTTGATCACCCCCATGGGGTTGTTTCAGGGTAGGCTTCCCCACCCCCAGGGTGGGGAAGCTGCCGGTCTTAGTTGCTAGCTTGGCCTTGCAGTGCCTCCTGTAGCCGGTAGCTCTGCCAAGAACATTCGATGATGTGTGCCTTGTGGTGAGCCGGTCCAGGAGGGTCGCTGTCAGGTTGGCGTTGCCTAACACCTGGGTCCAGTCGCCAAAGCCGAGATTGCTGGTGATGATCACAGAACCGCGTTCATGGCGCTCAGCAAGAACCTGAAACAGCAGCACTGCCCCTTCCTGGGAAAAGGGTATGTACCCCAGCTCATCGAGGATGGGCAGCTCAGTTATTCTCCGGCTCCCAGCAGGATAGTGGATTATGGCTGGCTGGAATTTAAACAATAACTTTGCAGGCTATCTGAACTCAACCCTTTCAATCCACACATAAATGAGCAGCCAGATTTCTATATCTGTATATCAGTTGTTTATTGTATTCAAAGCAAAAAAGCCTTCAAAGCCCCGAAAATCGGGGCTTTGAAGGCTTTGGTCTATGGTTTTGCCTGCTGGTGGAGATTTGCTTTATTCTGGATTCAGGTTTGAATCTGCATTGCCGGCTTGGCTCTTTGGCGAGTTGACTTTAATGGCTGAAGTTTCTTTGGATGCATTCCATGTACCGTTAATATTACCTCCATAAACAACATTTCCGGACATGCTGTTCCCGCTGACCGTACCGCTGAATTCATAATAATTTCCTGAAAAAGTGCCGAACATGGGATAGGACAGGGTGATATTGTTGCCGGATATGGTTCCTGTGCCAGAAGATGTTGAACCGTCTGGTCTGGTTGCCTGGACTGTCAGGCTTGATCCGGACTGCACAATTCTCCATTCAGCACTGAATGACCCGTATGATCCATAATTTTCAGAAACCTGCCAAGTACCCTGCACGCCTGTGCTTCCGCCGGAAGCCGTGTAAGTATAATCATTATGATACCAGGTTGATCCAATTCTGGTCCACAGCCTGACGTAAACCGTGCTTCCGTTGGAAGGCAGTCCGGACACGGACATGGAAGTGGATGTTCCAGCATTCTGGGACAGATAATTAGAGCTGCCTGAGGTAGAACCTGCATAAATCCAGTACTGCTCGGCACTGACATTGGTCCACTGGAAGGTGACTGTGGTTCCGGACAGGGTTGAGCCCTGGGTGGGGCTGACCATTTCCGCTTTCTGGGTAGTGCCGGTATGTGCGGTATAGGTGTAGTCATTATAAAACCAGGTAGAATTTATTTTAGTCCACAGCCTGACGTAAACCGTGCTGCCGTCAGACGGCAGTCCGGACACGGACATAGAAGTGGAAGTGCCGGCGTTTCTGCTGACGTAATTCCCTTCTCCTGAAGCGGATCCAGCGTATATCCAGTACTGATCCGCGCCTGCATTGGTCCACTGAAAAGTAACCGTGGTACCGGACAATGTAGAGCCTGGAGAGGGACTGGTCATTTCCGCTTTCTGGGCTGTGCCGGTATGGGCCTTGTAGGTGTAGTCATTGTAATACCAGGTGCTTCCAATTTTGGACCACAGCCTGACGTAGATCGTACTGCCATCAGACGGCAGTCCGGATACTGACATGGAAGTGGAGGTGCCGGCGTTTCTGCTGACGTAATTCCCTTCTCCTGAAGCGGATCCAGCGTATA
>CAZHCY010000006.1:13945-19569 GCA_964531185.1 uncultured Desulfovibrionales bacterium
TAACCGTGGTACCGGACAATGTAGAGCCTGGAGAGGGACTGGTCATTTCCGCTTTTTGAGCACTGGATTGATCAGGTTCAATCCCGATTACGGCCATTTGATTGAACCAGTTAAAATTGTAGGAACTGGTCTGGATATTGTTGGAAGCATACCAGCCATCCGAGGATCCAGTCCAGCCCATATTGATATGTATTGATTCGTTGGGAGTATCCCTGTATCCACTGACAACTACGGAGTGTCCATTCTTTCTCTGACCATCCACATTTTCCGCAATGGAGAACATGGCCGGCCGCTCGTTTTGTATTTCATCCTTGAAAACTTTCATCCAGTCACTGTCTGAAGAGTAATCCTCCCTTTGAACAGCGGTGGCAGTACTTTTATATTTAAAATGCCGGGGAAGTACAGTAGCTGCGTAGGTAGTGCTGGCCCCTGAACTATCAGGAGTGTAGTACATCTCAAAGGCTACACCGACATCCGCCAGTAGTTCAGCCACGGCATTGATCTGAGTGGATGAGCTGGAGCTGGTCAGGGAATTGGGCATGTTGGCCCAGTCATAGGTGCTGTTGGCATAATTTCGGCTGAGGGTTATGTCGGTGCTGCCATTATTCCAGACGTAACTTGAAGATCCCTGTCCAGTTACGGGCCAGTCATGATATTTCATAACCTGCCCGGCTGCTGTGGCTACACATCCTACTGGTGTGGTGCTGTCGTCATACCACAGGGGAGTTTGATCATTGTAAGGAGATCTCTGCCCCCAGGTAGTATTAACCAGAGGTCCCAGACTGAGCATGTCTTTTTGACTGCCAATATAATCAAAATAAGGATTGCCAAAGTCCTGAGGTTCTTTTCCAAAAAGATTCCAGAGCCTGGTGTTTTTTGAGAAGTCAGCGGATGCGCCATCTATAGATTGATCAAGGCTGTCAAAAAACGCGACAAGTTCGTAGAGTTCCGCCAGCATGGCCCTTAAAAAAGGATGAAGATGGTCCTTTTCGCTTAATGTAATGCTGCCGGATTCAGAGTGAAACTTAACAGGAGGAAGTTCATCCCTGGCCGAAACCAGAATGGTGCCAGAAGGCTTGAGCAGGAAGTTATAGGCAATGAGGATATCATTATAATAGATATGTTCCACCTCTTTAATTTCTGGGTAGCCCTGTTCAGCTCCTGACCAGGCATCAAGGGCTATGGTTTGGTGGGCAATCCAGTTTTGGGCTGCATTTTTCGCTCTGTCCAGGTCAACAGGCGCGGCTATGGCCTGGCTGGCCAGTACAAGCATGGCAAACAACAGCCCGGCAGCGAATTTTAATTTACTATTCATTACCATTCCTCCTGCTAAAAGTTGATGAGTAAATTTTTAGTAACAGTTTAGCCCCTTTTTAAGGAAAGCAGGTGACAGGCACCTCAGTGCTTGCTTTTTGGTTGACGTAAGAAAAAGATTTGGAAAAACAAGCTCAGGGAGAGCCAGTCCCCGTGCCTCATGCAAATGGCTAAACTGTTACAATTTTTATTATTTCACATTCCGGGGTTGACGCAAAATGTAAAAAGGATTTTATCCAGGAAATAGAATTTTTCCCTGATTATTCAGGGTTAAATATATGGATCTTTTGCACTGGTTCATGACCTGGTGGTCCACCCCTTTGATTGTTCCCAGAACAAGAGTTTCTGCATGGTTTTTCTGGACTTGTCTGTGAACTGCTGAGAATATCTGTCTGCTTTTATCTGACTCAACAAAAACCTCCAGAAATTCACCTGAGGAGTCCATGATCCTGAATTTCTCGTATTCCAATTGCGGATAGGCGGAAAAATCAAAAATGTTAAGGGGATCAATGATTCCCTTGACCCAGAGCATTCGGCCTTCACACGGCAATTTTTGACCGCACTGTCCCGGAGTTTGACACCAGGAGTTCAGATCACGGACGCTGTAAGCCTGCTTGGGGCTGTTGATGGCTGGCTGGTTCATGACAGGCTCCTGGAGGGAAGATCCAGCTGCTTTGCAGGATATCTGGAAGAAACAGGCCATAACCAGGATGAAAAGCAAAACTGGCTTGAGCAGCATCAACCGACAAGTTGTTGTGCTCACAGTCAGACCTTCATGATTGTTTGCTGTTTTCATGGCCTTTACTTTGAATACGGTGGGAAAAGCTTGTTTATGATCAGGCTTTTCAGGTTGGAATGAATTGCGTTTGATCTTTCAGAACACAGGTTTTTTTGAAAATAATATCTTTAAAAAATTACCTCTCTTTTTTGGGTAAGTCAATAATTATTTGGATGTAACTGTTTAGCCCTTTTTAAGGAAAACAGGGCACCCCAGCGCCTATTTTTTGTTGATGCAGGAAACAGGCTTAGAAAAGACAAGCGCTGGGAGAGCGAGTCTCCGTCCCTTATGCAACTGGCTGATATGATTGATATTTGGATTTTTTTCAGGCCTGGAGTTGAGAATATTTAATCGAATGTTTTCTTCGCTTTCAGATCTTTGTAGTCAGGAAATAAATGACTTGAAGTTTATAGGTCTTCCTTATACTAAGGCGGGCTATGTCTAAAGCCAAATAATGTCTTTGCCTCATGCTGGGAAAAAGAGATGGTTAACCCCGTTATGCTGAAAAAAATACTCCTGCCCCTTTATCTGGCCTGGAAACACCAGGGTCTTCTGGGAGGTTTTGTTTCCAGGGAAATCTGCGGCAGATTCGCCGGCACTATGGCAGGGACAGCCTGGGCATTGATTAACCCTCTGGCTACCATGCTGGTTTACATGTTTGTGTTTTCCATGGTTTTGAGGGTTAGCGTCACTGCAGAGGAAACTGGGACAGACAGTTTTTTTATTTATTTTGTGACAGGTTTTGTGCCCTGGCTTATTTTTGCTGAAGGATTGACCAGGGCAACGGGTTCTGTCCTGGAAAACGCTTCCATAGTCACCAAGGTTGTTTTTCCTGTGGAGCTTCTGCCAGTCACTTCAATTATCAGTGCTTTTTTGATCAACGGTTTGGGCTTTGTGATTTTACTGCTGTATATGGCTTACCATGGCTTTGCCAGCCCTGTGTGGGTGCTGCTGATGGCTTTAATTCCATTCCAGGTTTTATTCACCTTAGGAATGGGCATGTTTTTTTCAGCAGCCTGTGTATATTTAAGAGATATTAAAGAAATGACTGGATTGATTTTGATGGTCTGGTTTTTTTCCACTCCTGTAATCTATCCCCTGTCCATGGTTCCGGAAAATATTCAGAATCTGATCCGCTTTAATCCCATGTGCCTGTTTGTAAATTTGTACCGTGATGTTCTCATCAGCCACAGTATCGACCTGATAAACGCCCTGGGAGCTATGCTGGCAACTGCTGGCGTCTATGCTGCCGGCAGTATTTTTTTTGCCAGGGTCAAGCCGGGTTTTGGAGATGTTCTTTAACTCCGGAAATTATAATCAACAGCAGGCTTATAATAGGGCATACCTCCTGCTTGCCTGCCAAAAGGGGTTTTGCCGGTTGAGTCCTTTTGTCCTGGTTTTTCAAGTTGACGGGCAGGATTGTTAAACAAGCATGTTAGCCATAAAAGCAGATAACATAACTAAAGTGTACCGGTTTTATGAAAAGCCGATTCATCGTCTGCTGGAGGCAGTGTGGCGAAGGCCCATGCATAAGGCCTTCACTGCCCTGGAAGGTGTCAGTTTTTCTCTTGATGCGGGCTCAACCTTAGGGATTATCGGGGAGAACGGAGCGGGCAAAAGTACTCTGCTTAAGATATTGTCCAAGACTTTGTTCCCTGCCGGGGGCAGCTTGGAGGTTAATGGTCGGGTGGCCGCGCTCCTGGAGCTGGGAGCGGGGTTTCACCACGAGTTGACAGGCAGGCAGAACATATATCTGAACGCTTCCCTGATGGGCCTGAGCGACAGAGAAGTCAGGGCCAGGGAAAAAGAGATCATTGACTTTGCGGATATCGGTGCGTTCATTGACCGGCCCATCAAGACTTATTCCTCAGGGATGATTGTCAGGCTGGCCTTTTCCATAGCCACCAGCGTTGATCCGGATATACTCATTGTGGATGAGGCCTTGAGCGTTGGAGATCAGAGATTTCAGGAAAAATGCGTGGCAAGGATGCAGGATTTCAGAGAATCCGGCAAGACCATCATTGTCTGCAGTCACAGCATGTATTTAATCAATGAACTGTGTGCCGGCTGCATATGGCTGGAAAATGGAAGAATTAGGCAGAAAGGTCCGTCCAATATTGTGGTTTCAGAATATCTGGCCTGTCTTGAGAGCGAGCAGACCCAAACTGGACAAACCAAGGATCCTTTTTCTTCATTTGCGTCCCCTGAAGTGGTTATTGAGGATATTATTTCTTTTGAAGAAAACCAGATGCCTGCCGCTTCTTTAAAACAGTTCCGGCCTTTTCAGCTTGAAGTGGTCACCAGGGCTTTGCGCAAAAATTTCAGGGGGCACCTGGCAGTTGTTCTGGAAGGTCTTGAAGGCAGAACCCTGTTTTCATCCATAAGCAGAGACAGTCATCCTGACGGGCTGCTGTTTTCTGATGAGCAGAAATTCAGTTTTACCATACCCAGTCCAGTTCTTCAGCAGGGAAAGGTCAGGATCAGGGTTCTTGTGGTGGATGAAACTGCTTTGCGGGTGGTGAACGAAAAAAGGACCAACCCATTGCCGGTGGTAAGCAAGAGGCCGGAATACGGACTTATATGGATGGAACATTACTGGAACATTAATTCAGGGACAAAAAATGAGTAAACAAAGACTCAGGAATCTGTATATTGATCTTTTAAAACTTTGCTTGACCAATACAATTTATTTCAGGCCTACTCATGAAATCGGCTTTGATTACCGGCATGAAGGCAAGGATTGGCCTGCTGATGCGCATACCATGATTGGCATGAAAAGAATGAATAATATTCAATTTTGTGTTGAAGAGATAATTAAAGATCAAATCCCTGGCGATCTCATGGAAACAGGAGTATGGAAAGGGGGCGCGACCATATTCATGCGGGGATTGCTTGAAGTATATGATGAAAAAGACAGAACTGTCTGGGTTGCTGATTCATTTGAAGGTTTGCCTGCCCCGGATGCAAAGAACTACCCTCAGGATGAAGGCATTGATTTGTATCAATTCAAGGAACTGGCTGTATCGCTGGAAGAAGTGCAGGATAATTTTGCCAGGTACGGTCTTTTGGATGAGCAGGTCTGTTTTCTTAAAGGGTGGTTCAAGGATACCCTCCCTGCGGCACCGGTAGAAAAACTGGCATTATTGCGTCTTGATGGAGATCTTTATGAATCAACCATAAATGGTCTTGAATATCTTTATCCAAAGCTTGTTCCAGGCGGTTTTCTTATTGTGGATGATTACGGAGCTGTTGAGGCCTGTAAAGCTGCTGTCAATGACTACAGAAAGAAATTTCAGATCAGGGAAGAAATTAACTGGATAGACTGGACAGGAGTTTACTGGAGAAAGACCTGTTAGTATTTCCCTGAAAATTTTTTTGGAAGGTGAATCAGGAAGGGCAAGGATTGACTGAGGTGGTACTGATTGCTGTTGTTCCTCATAAGGTGGCGCAAACCATGGTGGACTTTTGGGATTCCTTGCCCGGGCCGGCAGTGGCGGTTTCCTTGGCTTTATTGGCGTTTGCCATTAATTCC